>NZ_JAPWCL010000029.1:0-26457 GCF_041433955.1 Pauljensenia sp. 20925_1_25
CTGTGTCTTCCAGAACCGGACCCTGCCCCGGGAGGCGGCCCGGGCCTCGTTGGGCTGCACCTTCCTCAACCGCGCCTGCCCCGGGAGGCGGCCCGGGCCTCGTTGGGCTGCGCCTTCCTCAACCGCGCCTGCCCCGGGAGGCGGCCCGGGTCTCGTCCCTGTTCGCCGCCAGCTGCGCGCCCCCGCGCCGCGCGGTGCCCGCCCGCCCCACGCGTTAGGCTGGAGTCATGATGGTGATACCTGCTGACCTGCCCGCACTCGTTGCTCCCGTCGCGTGGATGCTCGGAACCTGGGAGGGGTGGGGCATGCACGCAAACCCCGCCCCCGGCCAGGAAGCTTCCGCCGAGGCCCCTGCTGATTCGCCCGTCATCGAGGAGATCCGCGGCGACGTCGTCGGCGAGCAGATGCGCCTGGTGACCCGCGTGTATGCGGGTGAGTCTGCCGCCCCGATCGACCCCACGTGGGACGCTGCGCAGGGCCTGGCTGCTATCAAGAAGGGCGACCTGATCAGCGAAGAGACCCTGTACGTATCCGTCGCGCCCTCCGACGCGCCGCTGCCGCCGCCCGGCCAGTACAACTCCCGCGAGTTCACGGCGACCTCTGCCTCCACCGAAGGTCACAGCGCTGTGTGGGACGGCGTGAGCGTCGGCCCGCGCGTGCAGATGGTCTCCGACGCGATCGCGCTTGGCGTGGACGCGCCCCGTCTGACGCACTTGGGCCGCATGTTCGGCCTGGTTGCCGGCGAACTCATGTGGACGCAGGAACGCACACTCGATGGCCAGGATGAGGCCGACGTCGAGATCTCGGGCCGCCTGCACCGCACCGAGCAGGCCTCCACGGAATCCGGCGAGGTCATCGACGGCATTGACGACTCGCAGGGCGGCTTCCTTGTCTGAGCCTTCGGTTGATTCCGAGTTCGTCGACGAGGCCGTGGCCTCCTTCGGCGCGACCGCGCACTGTGGGGATCCGTCGGGGGAGCAGTGGGCCCTTGAAGCTGGTCGCGCCTTGGTGCGCCGCCCAGACCTGGCGGTCATTTCTGTGTCGGGGGCTGATCGGCTGACGTGGCTGACGTCGCTCGCCTCCCAGATCGTCACGGACCTCGTGCCCGGCGTGAGCCGCGAGCTGCTGATCCTCTCGCCCGAGGGGCGCGTCGAGCACTGGGCGGGCGCGAGCGACGATGGCGAGGCGCTGCGCCTGATCGTGGAGCGCTCGGACGTCGATTCTTTCGTGGCGTTCCTTGATTCGATGCGTTTTGCGCTGCGCGTCGCGGTTTCCGAGTGCGATGTCGTCGTGTTCTCCTCGGTCCGCGCGGGCGCAAACACGCCCGATTCGGTGGTGGGCTTGCCCGGACTCCTGTGGACCTGGGAGGACCCGTGGCCCGGCGTGGTGGAGGGCGGGGCCGCCTACTTCCAGGGCGAGCGCCACCCCGGCGCGCGCACGCCCATGATGTTTCACGTTGTTTCACGGCAGGCTGCGGACGAGTTCGAGGCCGCGTGGCTGTCCGCGTTCCCCGAGGCAGGCTCGCGTCGCCGCGCCGGATACCTGGCGTGGGAGGCCATGCGCATCGCCGCGTGGAAGCCGCGCCTGGGCCGCGAGACCGACGCCCGCGCGATCCCGCCCGAGGTGGACTGGCTGCGAACCGCCGTCCACACGGCGAAGGGCTGCTACCGCGGGCAGGAAACCATCGCCCGCGTCCTCAACCTGGGACGCCCCCCGCGCCGCCTCACCTACCTGCAGTTGGACGGCTCACGCGGCGACCTGCCCGCACCCGGCACAGCCATCGAGATGGGCGGGCGTCAGGTCGGCGTCATCACCTCGTCGGCGCGCCACGCGGACGAGGGACCAATCGCACTCGCGCTCATCGCGCGCGCCGTACCCGTGACCACGGTGTTTGACATCGACGGCGTCGCCGCCGCCCAGGAGGAGATCGTGCCCGTCCACGGCAAGTCCTCCGTGTCCCCGCAGACCCGCCCGGGTGCCGACCTCTCCCGCGAGGCCGGCCAGCGCGGCGGATCAACGGGTTTTGGCGGCCTGGGCTCGGCCCTGGGAGCACGCTGATGCGCGCCGTCATCCAGCGGGCAACTTCGGGCGAGGTTCGCGTCGACGGCGAGGTCGTCGGCCGCCTCGCGCTTCCTGCTGGTTCTGCTGGGGACGAGGCGGTGGCTGGGTCTTCCGCTCAGGTCTCGTCGCGTGGCGTGGGTACCCCCGGTGACGTCGACGCAACACCCGGCAAGGCCACCCTGGCGGGGGAGGGTTCCGGCGGAGCGCGCCAAGGCCTCGTCGTCCTCCTGGGTGTCCAGCGCGGCGACGGTCCCGAGCAAGTGGCCACGGTTGCCCGCAAGATCGCCGAGCTGCGCATCCTCGACGACGAACGTTCTGCGCTTGACGTGCACGCCCCGATCCTCGTGATCTCGCAGTTCACCCTGTATGGGGACACTCGCAAGGGTCGCCGTCCCTCGTGGGCTCACGCCGCCCCCGGGGACGAGGCCGAACCCCTCGTTGACGCGGTCGTGGCGGACCTACGAGGCCGGGGCCTGCACGTCGAAACCGGCCAGTTTGGGGCGATGATGGAGGTCTCGCTGGTGAACGACGGCCCGTTCACGGTCCTCGTGGAGGCCTAGTGTCTCAGGTCATGCCGCGTCTTCGCTTGTTTTCGGTTGTGTTGCGTCGCCGATGACGAGTCCGCAGTCGCTCGTGCCGCGACTGTTCTTGTTCCTTACTGGTGTTACGCCTCTTAGGTGGGTATTGCGCCAGTGGGGAGCTGGTGTCATGCCCCCTCACTGCTGTGCTGTTTGATAGGGCGCGTCGCCCGTCCCTGCCTCGTCAATGCTGGCATTGTGCCTGCCGCTCCTCAAGCTAGGGGGTCAGGTGCGCGCGGATCCGCGCTCGCACTTGTTACCGATGGGGTGTTGCACCTGATCGGTAAGCTTCAACCCCTTCTGATCGGGTTGAATCTTCCCGATGAGGTTGAATCCTGCCGATAGGGTTGAATGCTCTCGACAGCTCCGCGTCCACGCTTGTTCTTAAGTGGTGTTACACCACTTGGGTGGGTATTACACCAGCTGGGAACTGGTGTAATGCTCCCTAACTGGTGTAATGCCCCCTAACTGGTGCATTGCTGCGCTCAGCCGCATGCAGTGTCTCTTGTGGGGCTAGCTGCATGGAATCTGCGTGTGGCCACAGAGCGTGGTTGCTCCCCAATGTCGCGTGCAATTCCCATGGCAACCTTTCACGTGTTGAAGCACGGGCGTTGCAATTGCAACGTTTCTGGTGGTTGGTGAAATCTGGTGTGGGGGAATTGCATGCGACTTTGAGGGAGGGGTGCAGGTCCGGCTTTTGGGGGGCGCTGGGATTAGTTATTGCCGTGCGTGCCTCATTCTCGCTGCCTGCACTGCATTGCCTCGATCTCATGCCCCGCCTTGATCCGGCGCTGACGACGCCTTGACTCTGCATTAGCTCAGTACTACCGAAGTGTCATGTGCCAGTCCCGTATCCTTGCCCCCTACCTCGGCTTCGTGCTGCAGAGGCCCCGTCACCCCGCCCCGGCCTCGTCCCTGCGCCCAGGGCGAAAGCGCGCGCACGGCGCTCGGGCTTTCCGTAGTCTGTAACTAGTCAACTGGGACGGGTGTACGCCGAGTTCGGCGGGGCAGCTGCCCCTGAAACAAGGAGAGACATGTTCGAACGCTTTACTGACCGTGCGCGCCGTGTCGTCGTGCTCGCGCAGGACGAGGCCCGCGGTCTTAAGCACAACTACATTGGCACGGAGCACCTGCTGCTCGGCCTGATCTCTGAGGGTGAGGGCGTGGCCGCGAAGGCCCTGGAGACGATGGGCATCAAGGGCGAGGCCGTGCGCGCCTCGGTCATTGAGATCATCGGTGAGGGTGAGAAGCCGGTCGAGGGCCACATTCCTTTCACGCCGCGCGCCAAGCGCGTCTTTGAGCTGAGCCTGCGCGAGGCCCTGCAGCTGGGCCACAACTACATTGGCACGGAGCACCTGCTGCTCGGCCTCCTGAAGGAGGGTGAGGGTGTGGCCGCCCAGGTGCTCACCAAGCAGGGCGCGGATTTGGCGCAGGTGCGCCAGACCGTCATCCAGATGCTGAGCGGCTACCAGCGCGGCGACGACGAGGGCCGCGAGTCGGTGGGCGCGGGCGTGGGCGGTTCGGGCGGCCCAGAGCGCTCGAATTCCGCGATCCTTGAGCAGTTTGGTCGCAACCTGACGCAGGCCGCGCGCGAGAACAAGCTGGACCCCGTCATCGGCCGCCGCGTCGAGATGGAGCGCGTCATGCAGGTCCTGTCGCGCCGCACGAAGAACAACCCGGTCCTGATCGGTGAACCCGGCGTCGGTAAGACCGCGGTCGTTGAGGGCCTCGCCCAGGCGATCGTGCACGGCGACGTGCCTGAGACCATCAAGGATAAGCAGATCTACAGCCTTGACATGGGGTCGCTGGTCGCGGGTTCGCGTTACCGCGGCGACTTCGAGGAGCGTCTGAAGAAGGTCCTCAAGGAGATCCGTACGCGCGGCGACATCATCCTGTTCATCGACGAGATCCACACCCTCGTGGGTGCGGGTGCCGCCGAGGGATCGATCGACGCGGCCCAGATGCTCAAGCCCATGCTGGCGCGCGGCGAGCTCCAGACGATTGGCGCGACCACGAACGACGAGTACCGCAAGTACATCGAGAAGGATGCGGCTCTCGAGCGCCGCTTCCAGCCGGTGAAGGTCGAGGAACCCAGCGTCGAGGAGACGGTGGAGATCCTCAAGGGCCTGCGCGACCGCTATGAGGCGCACCACCGCGTCATCATCACGGACGCCGCGATCCAGGCAGCCGCCGAGCTGGCGGATCGCTACATCTCGGATCGTTTCCTCCCGGATAAGGCCATCGACCTGGTCGACGAGGCCGGGGCACGCCTGCGTATCCGCCGCATGACCGCGCCGCCGGAGCTGCGCGAGCTGGATGAGAAGATCGCCGAGGTGCGCCGCAACAAGGAGGCGGCCATCGACGATCAGGACTTCGAGAAGGCCGCGTCGCTGCGCGATCAGGAGTCGAAGCTGTCCGAAGAACGCAAGGCGAAGGAGGAGGCCTGGAAGGGCGGCGAGTCCGACGAGATCGCCGAGGTCGGGGACCAGGAGATCGCCGAGGTCCTGGCCATGTCGACGGGTATCCCGGTCGTGCGCCTGACTCAGACGGAGACCGCGAAGCTGCTCAAGATGGAAGATGAGCTGCATAAGCGCGTTATTGGCCAGGACGAGGCCGTGAAGGCTCTCGCTCAGTCGATCCGCCGTACGCGCTCGGGCCTGAAGGATCCGAACCGTCCCGGTGGCTCGTTCATCTTTGCGGGTCCGACGGGTGTGGGTAAGACGGAGCTGGCGAAGGCTCTCGCCGAGTTCCTCTTCGGTGATGAGGATGCCTTGATCCAGCTGGATATGTCCGAGTTCTCTGAGAAGCACACGGCGTCGCGCCTCTTCGGTGCTCCTCCCGGCTACGTCGGTTACGACGAGGGTGGTCAGCTCACGGAGAAGGTTCGCCGTAAGCCGTTCTCGGTCGTCCTCTTCGATGAGGTTGAGAAGGCTCACCCGGACATCTTCAACTCGCTGCTCCAGATCCTGGAGGAGGGTCGCCTGACGGACTCGCAGGGTCGCAAGGTGGACTTTAAGAACACCGTCATCATCATGACGACGAACCTGGGTACCCGCGATATTAATAAGGGCGTGCTGACGGGCTTCCAGACCGCGGATCACTCGACGCATGATTACGGTCGCATGAAGTCGAAGGTTGCGGAGGAGCTTAAGCAGCACTTCCGTCCGGAGTTCCTCAACCGTGTTGATGATACGATTGTGTTCCCGCCGTTGACGAAGCCGGAGATTGCGCGCATTGTCGACCTGATGATCGCGAAGCTCGCCAAGCGTATGGAGGCGCAGGATATGCGTCTGCAACTGACGGACGAGGCACGCGAGCTGCTGGCTGACGTGGGCTTCGATCCGGTGCTTGGTGCGCGTCCGCTGCGTCGCGCGATCCAGCGCGAAATCGAGGATGCGCTGTCCGAGAGGATCCTTTTCGGAGAGCTGCAACCTGGTCAGGTTGTCACGGTTGGTGTCACTGGAGAGGGTAAGGAACGGACTTTTACCTTCAACGGAGAGTGATTTACTCACCAATTGTCTAAGGTTGACAAACCTTCGCCTCTGTGGGAGCGGCCCGTCGTATAACGGCGGGTCGCTCTCTGGTTGTCAAGTAATTGTGGCTCTGATAGATTCTCATTAACTATGAACGTCTTGCGAACTCATGCCACACTATTTGCAAGGCACTAATCATTGATCGAGAGAGGGTCTATGAACGCTCGAGCGCGCCGAAACCTGACCAGCGCGAGACGACGCCTGCCGGCGCTTGTTCTCATGCTGGTTGTTGTTGCGCTCTGCATCGCTGGCGTCATCTATAAGGGTGCGGAAGTTACGCAGGTAAACGTCAATGATGGCGGAATTTGGGTAACAAATAAGTCCAAGCAGATGGTCGGTCACCTCGACTATGAGGCCCGCATCCTTGACGGTGCGCTGCGCACCGAGGCTAGCAATTTCGATGTCGGCCAGGCTGGCGAAACTGTTACGGTGTCCGACCTGTCCTCACTTACTGTTGCGCCGGTCAATGTTACCCAGGTCGCTTTGGGGTCCCCGACGGCCCTTCCCTCCGGCTCGGTTGCGATGCAGGGCGGGGACGTCCTGGGCGTCCTGAATGCGACAGATGGCACACTGTGGACGACGTCAGCCACCACGCCGAGCCCGGCGAACCTTTCTGACAATGCCGCCGTCGCCTCGAACATGGGCGCGAGCGCGTTTGTCACCGGCATGGACGGCACCGTCTACTCCCTGTCCTCCTCCGGATCCCTCACAACTGTTAAGCGGCAGGGTGCCGTAGACCAAGCGAAGACCTCCGTGATCGAAGGCATCCCCGCAGACGCGTCGCTGTCGATGACGGCCGTCGGAGACCAGGTTGTCGCCCTCGACTCCACCTCGAACACCCTCTTCCTGCCCGGCGGCAAGACACTCAACCTCAGCGCCGCAGGCGTCGAGGCGGGCGGAGTCCTCCAGCAGGCCGGACCGACGTACGATTCCGTCCTCCTGGCCACGGCCTCGTCCCTGGTGAGCATCCCCCTGAAGGGCAGTGCACCCACGATCATCCCCGCCGCCGAGGGATCCCCCAGCGGCATCCCCGCAGCTCCCGTGCGCCACGAGGGCTGCTCCTACGGCGCGTGGGTCGGCTCGGGCGCGTTCATGCGCTCGTGCGACGACGCCTCCAACAACCAGCAGACAGTCGTCGATACGCTCAAGAGCGCCCAGGAAATCGTTTTCCGCACCAACCGCAAGGCCATCGTCCTCAACGACGTCGCGCAGGGCAACGTGTGGCTGCCCGACTCCAACATGGTCCTCATGGACAACTGGGATGAGGTCGAAAACCAGCTCCAGGAGTCCGAGAACGAACAGGACAGCCCGGAGCTGACGAACGAGATCGCCGACCCCGAAAAGCGCGAGGAGAACACCCCGCCCGAGGCCGTGGATGACGAATTCGGCATCCGCCCGGGCCGTTCGACGATCCTGCCGGTCCTGGACAACGACTCCGACATTGACGGAGACGTGCTGACCGCCAGCCCGACCAGCCAGCCCGCATGGGGTTCTGTGGCCGTCGCGCGCTCCGGTCGCGCGCTGCAGATCGCAGACGTCGATGCCGATCAGACGGGTTCCACGTCGTTCACGTACGAGGCCTCGGACGGGACCGCGACCGCCCCCGCGCGGGTGCAGGTGACAATCCACCCCTACTCGCAGAACGAGGCACCCACGCAGCTTCGTGCGTCGTCGGTCAAGATCGGCCAGGGCGCGCAGATCCAGTATCAGGCCCTGTCCGACTGGCGTGACCCCGATGGCGACCCGTTGTTCTTGAAGAATGCCGAGGCTCCCGAAGGTCTGAGCGTGTCCTTCATGGAGGACGGCACGATGACGATCACCGAGGAAGGCTCCGCGGCTGGTCCGAAGACCGTCGTGCTCACCGTCGCCGACGATCAGGGCGCTGAGACGCGCGGCGAACTCATTGTCAACGTCCAGGAGGCTGGCAACCTGCCGCCCGTGGCGAACGGCGACCTGTTCCTGGCGCACCCGGGCGAGACCGTCACCCTGGATCCGCTCAAGAACGACACTGATCCCAACGGCGACCCGCTGATGCTGGCCGCTGTGTCCGGGGCGCCCTCGGGTGCGTCGATCACGCCGGATTTGGAACGCGGGACCATTGACTTCGTGGCGTCGTCCCCGGGTTCCTACTCCTTCGCCTACACGATCTCCGACGGCGTCGCGACGACGCTGGGTATTGTGCGCGTCGTGGTCGTTGAGACCGTTGCGCTGCCCCCGGTTGCCGAGAACGATACGGCGGTCCTGCCGCAGGGCGGGTCCGTGCTGGTTGCGCCGCTGGCCAACGACTACGACCCGACGGGTGGAGTCCTGTCGATCACGTCGATTGATTCCTCGTCCGTGCCCGGCCTAGAGGTGGCCCTCATCGACCGCCACCTGCTGCGCGTGACTGCGCCGACAGGCCTCGAAGGGACGGTGTCCTTCTCTTACACGGTGTCCAACGGGCAGGGCAGCGCCAGCGCCAGCGTGACCGTCATTCCCGGTGCCTCTGACCGCACCGACTTGCCGCCGGTCCTCAAGCCGGATCGTGGCAAGGTGCGCGTCGGCGATGTTGGCACGGTCTCCGTTCTGGCGAATGATCGCTCGCCGGCCGGCCTGAACCTGCAGGTCGAGTCGACGCTCGAGTATGATCGCGCTTCCGCCCTGGGGACCCCCTTCGTGACGGGTAACCAGGTTCGTCTCGAGGCGGGGGACACCCCGGGCACGATGGATGTCACCTACTCGGTCATTGACTCCGCCGGTAACCGCGCCTCCAGCACGGTCACCTTCGAGATCCTGGCAGCCTCCGACCACAATCAGGCACCGCGTCCCCGCGACATCACCGCGTGGGCCACGGCCGGTCAGGCCACCCGCATCCCGGTCTCGCTTGACGGTATTGACCCGGACGGCGACTCGGTGACCCTGCGCGGCGTGGATTCCTCGCCGCAGAAGGGCTCGGCGACCGCGAAGGCCACGTGGATTGAGTACACGCCCAACGCCTCGGAGTCCGGCACTGACTCCTTCACCTACACGGTCGAGGATCGCCAGGGCGCGCGTGCCTCGGCTCGCGTCCGTGTCGCCGTCACGCCTGTTCCCTCGCTGAACCAGAACCCGGTGGCAGTGCCCGACACCGTCCTGACGCGCCCTGATCGCATGGTGACCGTCAACGTCCTGTCGAACGACTTGGACCCTGACGGCGACCCGCTCAGCCTCGAGAAGGACAGCCTCGAGACGGCCACGCCCGAACTCGACCCGCAGGTCCGATCCGATACGACCGTCCAGGTGCACACGCCCTCCAAGGTTGGCACCTACCTCGTGTCCTACACGGTCAGCGACGGTCGCGGCGGCTCCGCGCGCGGCACCCTGACGGTCTACGTCCAAGATGACGCGCCCCTCAAGGCACCCATCGCCCGCGACGACTTCGTGGACTATGACGCGCTGCCCACGGACGGCTCCGCCGTGTCCGTCAACGTCCTCGAGAACGATGAAGACCCCGACGGCAGTATCGACGAGGTCACCCTGACCACCGCCGATGCCGGCGTGACCGTCTCCGGCTCGAACCTGCTGATTCCGACCTCGGAATCCACGCGCCTGGTCGTCTACACGATCACCGACCGCGATGGGCTGACCAACTCGGCTGTTGTCCGGGTCCCCGGTCGCGACTCGACCGCGCCGTTCCTCAGCTCGGCGAATCTGCCGATCGAGATGGACGCGGGCACCTCGCGCACGATCAACCTGTCGGACTACGTCATTACTCGCTCGGGACGCAGCCCGCGCCTCGTCGAGGGGTCGAGTCCTGTGGCCCCGGAGGGCCTCGACTCGGTCGTCGCTGATTCCAACACGCAGCTGACCCTGAACGCGAACGCCGCGTTTAGCGGCAACTCCGCGTTCCTCATCCAGGTCGCGGACGGCGATTCCTCCGACGCGGGGACGCTCACCGCCTCCCTGTCGCTTCCCGTGCGCATCAAGGCCACGGTCAACCAGCCGCCGACCTTCACCCCGACCGCTATTCGCGTCGAGGCCGGGGGCGAGGCCGTGGTGCAGAACCTGGCGCTGGCCGTGCGCGACCCCGAGGGCGTGGATACCTCCACGTTCACCTACACCATGGACTCTGCGCCGAACTCGATTCAGGCCTCGCTGTCGGGCACGACCCTGTCGGTCACGGCCGCCGAGGGAACCGCGCAGGGGCCGGTCGGCTCGATCGCCGTGAGCGTCACGGACGAGGATGGCCACACGGTGTCGGCCCAGATCCCCGTCGAGGTCGTCGCGTCGATCAAGCCCCTGATCCAGCTGCCCGTCTATACGCTGACCACTAAGGTGAACCAGACCGTGAGCGTGGACGTGGCGTCGGCTGCGACGAACCCCTTCCCGGACGCGCCGATCACCCTCGAAGGGGTCCTCGTGTCCTCGGGTGAGGCGACTGTCACCTCGTCGGGTACGACCGTGTCCATCACGCCCAGCGCCTCCGGCGTGATCACGGTCGGCTTCAAGGTCAACGACAAGCTGGCCGACCCCTCGCGTGCCGTCCAGGGCACGATCACCGTCACGGTGCCGGGTAAGCCGAATCCTCCCACAAATCTGCGCGCCGACAACACCGGTAAGGGCGGTGCGAGCGTGACCTTCCAGCCTTCCAAGTCTGGCGGGTCGCCGATCACCGGCTACAGGCTCTTCGACGACACTGGCAAGCAGGTCGCCACCTGTGACAAGGAGGTGTGCGAGGTCACCGACCTGATCACAGGTAGGACCTACTCCTTCACCGCGATCGCGGTCAGTGCGGAGGGCGAGTCCGAGCGTTCGGCACCCTCGAACCCCATTACCATCTCCAACGTCCCGAGTGCTCCCGGTGCGCTTCGCCTTGAGGCCGGTGACGGAAGCATCACAGCGACGTGGGCTGCGGCCAAGGCGAACGGCTCCGAGGTCACCGGATACACAGTGATCGCTTCTGTCGCCGGCGGAGCGGATGTGTCGTGCTCGACTGAGGGCAACACCACGTGTCCACTCACGGGCCTGACGAACGGCCTCACCTACACGGTGGTGGTCGTGGCGCACAGCGGCGCTGGAGATTCCGCGCCATCTGCGGGTGCTGTGGCCACCCCGCAGGCGGAGGATAAGCTTGAGAGCCCCGATAAGCCCAAGGTGATGAATGCCGAGGCGCGTAACGCCGCGGACGGCAAAATTGAGATTACCGTGACCTGGAGTTACTTCAAGTCGGGTAGCTCGAAGGGCTGGGGGCCGACGACGGTGAACGTCAATGGCGCTACGACGACCGTTCCTGGTCCTGCGACCAATGAGACGAATGGGACCGCTACCACGACCATGACAGTGGAGCGGGCTGACTCTCTGCGGGTGAGCGTGACGGTCAGTAACGCCGCAGGGCTTAGTGCGACCTCCGATGTGAAGACGTATGCTCCGCCCGCGCCCGAGCGCGAGGCAAAGACGATTCCGCTGGCACCCGATGCGCCGCAGCTGGATACCCCGGCAGACAACGCCTCCGGTAAGCTGCGCGTCTCCAATGCGCGCCTGAAGGAAGGTAACGGCTACACGGTCAACGACCTGGAGCTCTTCTACGCGGACAGTGAGGCAGGGTGCAAGGCACCCGGCAACCCCGTTCGCTTGAATAACGGTGACCGCGGCGACTTCCTCGTCGGTGACTCTCTTACGCCCGGCTCCATGATGACCTACTACTTCTGCCAGCGTGGCAAGAAGGACGATGGGTCGTATGTCTGGAGTCCGGTGACGGCAGCCAGCGGAAGGGTTGGTGACGGCAAGCATGACGGAGACGGCGGCGGTAACGGTGGTGGTAACGGCGACGGTGGCAGCTCGCCGATCCCGCCTTTTACAGTCTCCGCCGAGCCACATACCAACAGCGTCAAAATCGTGTGGACCCCTCCTGAAGGTACTTCCGTCAAGGAGACCAACGTGTGGATCAAGGACGTAGCGAACACGAAGCAGACATTCAGTGGCCCGATGACGGAGGTCACCGTGTCGGGGCTGCAGCCGGTCCACCAGTACACGGCCGTCGTCGAGCTGGTCAGTACCGGCGGGTCCCCCCGAGAGGTGCCGGTCACGTTTACGACGGGTGAATCGGTTGACAAGATCGATGCGTCCTTCACCGGGATGACCGCCTGCCCGAACGGCCAAGAGTGTGGCTCGATGACCCTGACGGCCTCGCGTGCCTCGCAGTTCCAGCCGGGCAGGACGCTCGTCTGCACGGTGGCGACTGGACGGCCGTCCCAAAACACGGAGTTCCGCTTCTCACAGGGGACGCAGAGTATACCGGGTATCCTTACGGAGTCGATCACCGCGCGAGAACTAAATGCGCGGCAGGTCGTGAAGAACTGCCGAGGCGAATAAAGCACAAGACTTTCACCCACTACAAGCAACGAGAGAGACAGTAGGACAACTCATGACCCTTTCCATCGAAGATGCAACTAGGTTCGCCCAGGTCTTCAAGGGCCTCGTCGATGGCGTGTCCGTCGCGGTCCTGGACAAGCATCAGGCGGTGCGCCTCGCGCTGACGACGATGTTCGCGGGCGGACACCTCCTGCTCGAGGACGCTCCCGGAACCGGTAAGACGGCCCTGGCGCGCGCGATCAGTGCGACCATTGACGGTACGCACTCGCGTATCCAGTTCACCCCCGACCTGCTGCCCTCCGACATCACCGGCGTGAACATGTTCAACCAGAAGACGGGCGAGTGGGTCTTCCACGCCGGTCCCGTCTTCGCGGAGATCGTCCTGGCAGACGAGATCAACCGTGCCTCGCCCAAGACCCAGTCCGCGCTCCTGGAGGTCATGGAAGAGGCCCAGGTGACGGTCGACGGTGTGCGCCGCCCCGCGCCCCAGCCCTTCATGGTCATCGCGACCCAGAACCCCGTCGAACAGGCAGGCACCTACCCGCTGCCCGAGGCCCAGCTAGACCGCTTCCTCATGAAGACCTCGATCGGCTACCCCTCGCGAGCCGCCATGATCGACGTCCTCGACGGCTCGGCCTCCCCCGACCGCTCGAAGAACCTCGAGCCCCTCGTGACCGGTCAGGACATCGTCGCCTGGGCAGCCCTGGCCTCGGCGAACCACACGGACCGCGCGGTCCTCGACTACGTGGCGGCGCTGGCTGAAGCGACTCGCGACGACGAGTCCTCGCTGCTGGGCGTGTCCACCCGTGGCGCCATCGGCATGGTGCGCTGCGCCCGCGTGTGGGCGGCCGCGCAGGGGCGTAACTTCGTCCTGCCCGACGACATCAAGGCCCTGGCCGTGCCCGTGTGGGCGCACCGAATTATCGTTGACCCCGACGCCGCGTTCTCCGGCGCGACCGCTGAGGGCGTCATCCAGCGCGCCCTGACGTCGGTGCCTGCCCCGGCGGTGGGCGCGTAACGCGCCGACCGGAAACGACGATGCAAGGGAAGAGTTCGAACAATGCAACGATGGTCTCGCCGCGTAAGGCGCAGGCCTCCCGTCAGCACCCTCTGAAGGCGCTGGCCGACCTAGTGACGCCCACCGGGTGGGCGCTCGTCTTCTTCGTCGCGGTCTCCCTGATTCTCGCGGCGACCCTCCGGTGGGTCGAGGCCCTGGCGTGTGCCCTCGCGGGCGTCGTCGCCCTGGTGCTCGCGGCCACGCGCGTGGCGTGGAAGCCCCCGCACCTCGTGTCGATCCGCGTGCCCAACGAACGTATCGTCGCAGGTCAGACGGCGGTGGGCGAGCTCGTGGTGCGCAACGAGCGTGCCCGTCCGGTGCGCGCAGGCATCATCGAGCTGCCGATCGGCACGGGAACGGGCGAGTTCGTCGTTCCTCCGTTGGGGGCGCACGCGACGTGGGACGAGATGTTCCTGATCTCCTCGCGTCACAGAGGGCTCATCAATGTCGGCCCTGCGCGCTCCGTGCGCTCCGATGCCCTCGGCTTGCTGCGCCGCGTGCGTTCCTGGGATGAACCCGTCGTCCTGCACGTTCACCCGCGCACGGTCCGCGTCCCCTTCGACGCGACCGGCTTCCAGCTCGACGTCGAGGGCGTGTCCACTGGCAAGCTCTCCAGCTCCGACGTGTCTTTCCATGCGCTGCGCGACTACGAGCCGGGCGATGACCGCCGCGCCGTGCACTGGCAGTCGACCGCTCGCCTCGGCAAGCTCATCGTGCGCCAGTACGAGGAGACCCACCGTTCCCACCACGTCATCGTCTTAGATACCTCCCGCGACGCGTGGGACCACGACTCCTTCGAGACTGCCGTGTCGGTCGCGGGCTCCCTGGGCCTGGCGAACCTGCGTGAGTCGCGCCCGGTGTCGGTGACGACGACCGATGAGTGGCTGCCGTCCTCGGTCGCCATGCGCCTCCTGGACTCCCTGTCCGAAATCTCGCGCCGCTCCTCCGGGGATCTGGCGCTGCGCGTGCGCGAGGCCGTGGCTCAGCGCCCCGGAGTCTCCGCACTGACGCTCATCGTCGGCCCCGAGACAACTGATTCGGACGCCGCCCACCTCGCGCGCCTCGCACCCATCGACGTGCCCGTGTCCATCATCCGTATCGGCGTGAACAAAGCGCGCGCCCGCCGAAACCTCGGCCGAGGAGTTCTCCTCGACTGTGCAACCCTGGATGACCTGCCGCGCATTATCGTCGCCGGGGGTCTGGCATGAGCAGCAACGTGAACACCAAGCCCCGCGCCCAGCGCGTCGATCCTCAGGGCGAGGCCGTCCCCGGCTCTCCCATTAAGACGGACCGCCGCTCGGTGGATGAACCCACACAGCCCTCGGCAGCACACGCCCTCGCGGGCGCGCGCTCTGAGGCGCACATGCCCAAGCCGAGGACCACGCGCAGCCGCCTGTTGACGATTACGGAGCGCTTCGCGACGTTCCGCACGCGCTTGCCGATGTGGTCTCTGCTCGTCCTCGCGGTCCTCTTCGCCGGGCCGGTCGTCGCTTTCGAACCCGTCTTCGGCGGGGGAGTGGGCGCTATCGCGGCGGGCGCGGGCGTGGCCTGTGGCCTGCTCATCGCCTACGCGTCGACGAAGTGGCGCTGGGATATGCTCACGACGGTCCTGTCCGTCCTGGTCACCTACTTCCTGCTCGGGAGCGCCGCAGCCCTGCGCGCCGAGGCCCTCTTCGGGTTCTTGCCCACCGGTAAGACCCTGCAGGTCATGGTCCTGGGTTCCTTCCGCGCGTGGAAGGATCTGCTGACGCTGACCGCACCCGTGTCCGCATACTCGGGCCCCGGCCTCGTCCCGTGGATGAGCGGCCTCCTCTTTGCCGTGCTCTCAGGCCTCATCACCGCCCGTGCTGGGCGCGCCATCCTGGGGTCCATCCCGCTTGTCGCGATGGGCGTGATCGCCATCTTCTTTGGCCTGTCAGGCCACGCGCTGCCCGTGTGGGCGGTCCTGCTGTGGTGGGCGCTCCTGGGCGCGTGGTGGGCCGCAGCCGCTCAGTACCAGCGCATCACGCTGGGGCAGGACGTCCTGGTGGGCCGCTCCGGTGCGGCCGGGGCAGAGAATACCCTCGGGCGCAGCTCTCGCTCCACTGTCTACGTGGGTAGGCGTATTCTCGGCGCGACCCTCATGCTCGCGATTTCCGTGGGCGTGGCCCTGCCTGCCGCCTCCTACCTGGGCAAGTCCGGGGCGCGTGTCGTTGGCCGCGACCTCGTGGAGCCGCCGCTGGACATCCAGGCGTACCCCTCGCCGATGGCCTCGTTCCGTCACTACACGACCGATCTGAAGGACGAGACGCTTATTACCGTCTCTGACCTGCCCGAGAACCAGCGCGTGCGCATCGCCGCGATGGACGTGTACGACGGCACCACTTTTGGCATGTCGGAAACCCGAGGGGATGGCCACTCCGGCTACATCCCCGTCGAGACGGCGATCCCCGGGCGCGCCGAAGGCAATTCAACCGTCACCGTGTCAACCAACGGCCTGTCCGGCCCGTGGGTACCCGTCTTGGGAATCCCCTCGCAGATTACTTTCTCCGGCACCGGAGCGGACACGCAAAAGGACGGCCTCTTTGTCGACACGTGGGGGAACGCGGCCCTGACGACAGGGCGCGCGGGCACGATGACCTACGACGTGCGCACCACGTTCGTCGAACGCATCCGCGACGAGGAGCTATCCTCCCTCTCAGTTGCTCCCAACACGTCGAAGGACACGCATGTGCCCGAGGGCATCGGCGCGATGGCCACGGATCTGACGCAGAACGCGTCGACGGCTCTGGCCGCCGCGCGCGCGATCGAGCACCATCTGTCGACCTACGGTTACTACCTCAACGAGAACACGCAGTTCTCGCGTCCCGGCGTGCGCGCCGACCGCCTTGAGCGCATGATTTCCGGCGACGAGAACCTTATCGGCGACGACCAGCAGTACACGGCCCTCATGGCCCTCATGCTCCACCAGCTGGGCATCAACGCTCGCGTCGTCATGGGTGCCTACCCTGAGGGCGGCTCGCAGGGCGGTGCCGCTTCCCTGCGCGGCTCTGACATCCGCGCCTGGGTCGAGGTTGAGTTCGGAGACGGCATCTGGGCCGTCTTTGACCCCACCCCTCCGCGCGACCACACGCCGCAGACGCAGGTGCCCAAGCCTCGCAGTGTGCCGCGCCCGCAGGTCCTCCAGCCGCCGGAGCCCCCGGATGCTCCCGCCGAGCTGCCGCCGTCGACGCGCGACCAAAACGCGGACCCGGTAAAGACACCGGATGAGAACTTCCCCTGGCGCGTCGTCGCCGGTGTCGCGGGTGGCATCCTCCTGATCTTGGTGCCGCCTCTGGCGATCTTGGCCTACAAGGCCGCACGTCGACGCCACCGCCGCCGAGCCGCCGCAGCCAACGCGCTGATCGGCTCGTGGGACGAGGTCGTGGACCTGGCCGCCGACTCCGGCCTGACTATCGAGGTGGGACGCACCCGCCAGGAGACCGCCTGGTCGCTGGCCTCCCAGTGGAACCTCGGCGAGCACCCGGGTGACCCCTTCAGCCTGGTGACGGGTGCGGTGCGCCATGGCGACGACGGCTCGACCGATTCGGTCGAGTTCGACGAGGCCTCGGCGACCAAGGGCCGCTATGTGATCGACGGGTGGAGCCGATTCGGTGACGACGTTCCCACCCCGGTCGTGATCGCCCGTTATGCGGACGTCGCGGACTTCGCGTCTCACGGTGCTTCCCGCGACCGCGCTCGTGACGCGTGGGTGCAGGTGAGTGCGCTGCGCTCGCAGGTGGGCAAGAACGCCGGTTTCTTTGCGCGCATTCGTCGCGCGCTGTCCCTGCGAAGCCTGCGAATGCGCCGTAAGCTGCGATTGAGCGCAGCTGTTGCGCGCACGATGCAGGAGGAGAACGACCAGTGAGTTCAGCGGTCGTGGCCACGCGTGGCCCCCAGATTCCCGGCTTCCGGTGGGTTCGCCCACTCGGCCAGGGTGGTTTCGCCGACGTGTTCCTGTACCGCCAGGAGCTGCCCAGCCGCGACGTGGCCATCAAGGTGGTGCGCGCGAAAGGGGACGAGCGAGGCACCCTCGAGCTGCACCGCGAGGCTGACGCCATGACCCTGCTGGCCGGCCACCCCTCGGTGGTGGAGCTGCACGGCGTGGGCACGACCTCCGATGGACGCGCCTACCTGGTGATGGAGTACTGCCCGGTTGCTGACCTGCTGACGCAGGTGCGCGCGCGGCCAATGTCGCTGGAGACGGCGCTGGACACGATGATCAAGGTGTGCGGCGTCGTCGAAATGTTCCACCGCCAAGGCTACGTGCACCGCGACATCAAGCCGTCGAACATCATGCTGGACGCCTATGGGAAGCCGGTCCTCGCGGACTTCGGTGTCGCCTCGAAGATCGGCAAGCTGGAGGTTGGCGCGTTTGACGGCTTCTCGGTGCTGTGGGCACCCCCGGAGCAGCAGGACATTAACTCGCCGGCCGTGCCGACGCAGGATGTGTGGGCGCTCGCGTCGACGATGTGGACGTTCATCACGGGCCGCAGCCCCTTCGAGGATCCCATCGGGGATAACTCGGCGGCGTCGATCGCGAACCGCGTGCAGCGCGGTCGCATGCGAGGCCTGGGCCGCGCGGACGCCCCGGCGGAGCTTGAGCGTGTGTTGCGCGCGGCGATGGCAATCAACCCGGATGAGCGCACCCCCTCGGCGTTAGAGTTCGGCAAGGGTCTCCAGCGCGTCCAACAAGAGCTGGGCTACGCGCGCACCGAGATGGAAATCAAGGAGAAGCGCTCCAAAGCCTCGGCCGGTTCCGCTGGCGACCAGAATACGCGCACGCGTGGTGCCCCCGTCATCGACCCGGACGACACGCGCATGCGCTCGTCGTCCTATTATTCCTTCGAGGGTGGGGCGGGTTCCGGCGGCGTCGAGGCCGTGGCTGATTCGTGGAACGCCGATCACTCGACGGAGGAGGCCGAGGCCTCGGCCCGTCGTACGGTCGACGACCCTGACGTTTCCAAGCGGGGCTTGAATCCCGTCGCAGCGGTGGGATTGGCTCTGCTGGCCGCAGTGATTGGCGCGGGTCTGGTGGTCGGTATCCTGCGGGACGAAGGATCTTTCACGCGTATCGCCCCTGCTGAGGAGACGACGAGCGCGTCGACGAACGCGGAGAACCCCCTCGGAGCAGCACCCCCGCAGGTCACCTCGCTCGCAGGAGAGTACGCCGACGGCCAGGTGACGTGGACGTGGAGCGTTCCCGATGGCCTGGCCACGGCGGATGTGACGTACTCCTACGAGGGGAGCGGCCCCGCGGGCACGACGCACGGCAGCGTCGAGGCGGCGACGGTGAGCGTGGATGGAGCCAGCGGCGAAAACTGCATGGAAATCACGACGGTGTCGCGTTCCTCGGGCCGTATGTCCGACCCTGTGAGGGCCTGTCAAACTGTTCCCTGACCATCCGTGTAGCGTATTCCAGCGCGTGGCTGACCAGGGCGAATTGCGGTCCATTTTGTGTAACCATTAATGATGCACGTGTAGAATGAATGCGTTACGCGCTATCCCACGCGCCCAACGTAGCGAGAAGGACAAAGGTAGATGGCTCAGGGTGAACATGCCGAGCGTGCGCCACTATTGTGGGGTGCGTCGACCGACGTCGGTCCGGTCCGCTCACACAACGAGGATTCTTGGCTGGCGGTCTCGCCCGTCTTCGCAGTCGCAGATGGGATGGGGGGCCACCTCGGCGGTGCCCGGGCCTCAGCACAGGCCGTCCTTACACTGCAGGAGTTCCTGAGTCCTGATCGACTCGGAGACCGTCCCGTCGACCTGGTCGATCTGTCCGTCGCGATTGACGCAGCCGCCACGGACGTGGCCTCCCTGGCACCTGCTGACAATCCGATGAGTGCCCCCGGCACGACACTCTCCGGTCTGATGGTCCTGTGGACCGCGGAAGGGGCCTTCTGGCTCTCCTTCAATGTTGGCGACTCACGCGCCTACGTCGTCGGTGCCGGCGGCATCCGCCAACTCACCCACGACCACTCCGCGCTGCAGGAGGCTCGCGACCTGGCGGCCACCTCAGGCGCGCCCCAGGTCATTCCTCCAGCCAACGTCGTGACCAAGGCGCTGGGTGCCGGACAAACCGGAAGTGTGAAAGCCGACTACACCATCATGCCGATGGAAGAAGGCGACCGCGCGGTCATCTGTACAGACGGCGTGCACGGCGTCCTACAGGATTCGCAGATCCACGCCATTGTCGCCGCCGGCAATGGACCGCAGGGCACCGCTGACGCACTCGTGAAAGCCAGCCTCGAAGCGGGCACTCGCGACAACACGACAGCCGTAGTAGTCTACGCAGGAAAAGAATCACGAGTAACATTGACAACGAATGTCATGAATCGGATGATTCAACCAGTACGTCCGGCGTCGATTCAGACAGCGCGCCGGGTTCCTCGTAGAGAAGGCAGTGACTGATGCTTCAGATTGGACGCTTCTTGTGTCGCGGACAGGGCGCGATGCTCGTCACCGGACCCCTCGGCGCGGCGTTGGTGCCGCTCGATTTCGCGGATTCCGCGGCCGACGTCGTGTGGGGGCGCGCTGACACCCAGGCGTGGCTCTCTCACGTGCAGGCAGAGCAGGGCGATGTCTTGCTTCTCGACTGTGCGGGCGAACAGCCCTACTTGACAGTCCTCGGCAATATTCAGCTGCGCATGCGCGCCGCCGGCCAGATCACCGAGCAGGTGTGGAACGACCCGATCTGGGCCTGGCCCTTCAACCCGGGCGAGTGGCAGACGTTCGAGGCCACCATCATCGACGGTGACGAGATCACGTGGATGGTGCCCGCCGCAGACCGCGTCGAGGCTGGCGAGATCCGCATCGGTCGCGCGCTCGACGAGGTTGAGGCCCTCGCGTCGATGCCTGTTGATACGATGGGCTTCCTCATCAACCCGGATATCCCGGACCACGAGCGTCGCGCCCGTCGCGACGCCCGCGAAGAGTTGCCCGAACCCACGATCACGCACGCGCCTGCGGTTGACCTGGCTGCCGTCGAAGCCCAGTTCCTCGCGGCCACCAGCAACGGTCCCGTCTCACTGCCCGGTGCCTCCCGCACCACCCCCGATCCGTACGCGCCCGTGGACGCCACGGATGATGCGCAGGACGAGGCGCCCTCCGAGGACCTTGAACAGACCTCGAGCGAGCTCTACGTCGTCGCCGACGCCGTCGAGCCGCCGATCCATACGGCTGAGTCCCTCGACCGCACCGCTACCATCGACCGTGGTGCCGCCTTCGTGGAACCCGCCCAGGCCTCGTCCGAGTTCGAGTCGGAGGAAAACACCGAACTTGCTCCCGAATCGGAAGCGGAACTTGAGTCCGCCCCCGAGTTCGAGCCTGCTCCTGAGCCGGAAGCAGAGCTTGAATCCGCCCCTGAGCCGGAACCCGCGCCTGCCCCCGAGCCGGAGACGGCACCCGAACCGCCCGCCGCGCCCGAGGCCATGAGCGCCGCCGGCCTGGCCGACCTGGGTGCCGAGACCGACACCGAGGCCACGATTCTGCGCCTCGCCCCCGTCAACTCCGGCCCCGCCGCGCCCGTCGCCTTCCTGATCCACGGCGGCACCGTGCCCGTTGAGGTCTCGCGTGACGTCGTCATCGGCCGCGACCCCGACGCCCGCGCCCTGACCGGCCGCCCCGTGGCGACCGTGCTGCGCGTGCCCAGCCCGGCCACCGAGATCTCTCGTTCCCACTGCGCCGTCATGATGACGACGCCGGGTTCGTGGGCGCTCATGGACCTGGGCAGCGCCAATGGCACCGTCCTGCGTCACGCAGACGGCTCTTTCCAGGACGTCACCCCCATGGTGACGATCGCCCTGAACGACGGTGACCTCATCGACGTCGGTGAGGGCACCACGATCGAGTTCCGCGTGCGCTGATCTGCTACTCAAACGCGTGTGGGGTGGACCGCTTGGCCCACCCCACACGCGTATGTACTAGGGTGGCTGTTAAGACCTGCTGGAGGTTGCGCGCGCTGATGCTTGCTGCCACCGGCCTGGCGAGAGTGAGCGTGTATCGATTTCACGACCGACGGCCGCTCGACGAGTCGCGTGATTTACCTGGAGCGTTCTGGTCTGCCCAGGCCGTACATTGGCTCGTGGAGGGTCGTTTCCAGTGCGGCGCGTAAGGTCACTGTGTTTCGGTCTTAACGTTACGGATGTCGAGTCAATTGACGTAGGGGAGGTCAGCGGTAGCTTGGCCGCCTACAACATCACGGTGATCACACGGGAGCACCGTATCTGGCTGGACGTGAGCGGCGCGGTCTGCCGGCACCTGCGTGACAGACTCGCCGATACCACTGACCAACCCGCCTGACGCCCGCTCCCGCGCGAGGGTACGATACCCGACAAGCAACCACGGCCTCGTTCATGTCAGGACAATCATAAGAGGGTGTGTCTTGAAGTGACCTTAGTCCCTTGAGGCGTGTATCCTTGCCTGTGGTAGCGGCCCGGCGTCGGGCCAATCATCGCAAACACGGAAGTTGAGGACCACGATGGTCAAGTATGTGTACGACTTCTCCGAGGGCGACAAGTCCATGAAGGACCTGCTCGGAGGCAAGGGAGCGAACCTCGCCGAGATGACGAAGCTCGGCCTGCCTGTTCCCCCCGGCTTCACGATCACCACCGAGGCATGCCGCGCATACCTCAAGGAGTCGGCCGTTCCCGAGACACTTGCCACCGAGGTCACCCGCGCCCTGCGCGGCGTCGAGGATCAGATGGGCCGCCACCTCGGCGACCCCGCCGACCCGCTCCTGGTCTCCGTGCGAAGCGGCGCAAAGTTCTCTATGCCCGGCATGATGGAAACCGTCCTGAACATCGGCCTCAACGATGAGTCCGTTCTCGGCCTCGCAGCCGTTAGCGGTAACGAGCGCTTCGCGTGGGACTCCTACCGCCGCCTCATCCAGATGTTCGGCAAGACCGTCCTCGACATCGACGGCGACCTCTTCTCCGACGCCCTCGACGACCTCAAGGCCGAGCGCGGCGTGAAGGGCGACACCGAGCTGACCGCCGAGGACCTCAAGGGCCTCGTCGAAACCTTCAAGGGCATCGTTAAGGAACAGACCGGCGAGGACTTCCCCCAGGATCCGCGCACCCAGATGGACATGGGCATTGAGGCCGTCTTCCGCTCCTGGAACACCGAGCGCGCCCGCATCTACCGCCGCCGCGAGCGCATCCCCCACGACCTGGGCACCGCCGTCAACATCTGCACCATGGTGTTCGGCAACATGGGCGAAAACTCCGGCACCGGCGTGTGCTTCACCCGCGACCCCTCCTCCGGCCACTCCGGCGTCTACGGCGACTACCTGGAGAACGCGCAGGGCGAGGACGTCGTTGCGGGCATCCGCAACACGCTGGCCCTGTCCGACCTCGAGCGCATCAACAAGCCCGTCTACGACGAGCTGCGCGCCATCATGCGCAAGCTCGAAACCCACTACCGCGACATGTGCGACATCGAGTTCACCGTCGAGCGCGGCAAGCTGTGGATGCTCCAGACCCGCGTCGGCAAGCGCACCGCGGCCGCCGCGTTCCGCATCGCCACCCAGCTCCTCGGCGAAAAGCTCATTACCCGCGACGAGGCCCTGGGTCGCGTCACCGGCGACCAGCTCACCCAGCTGATGTTCCCGCAGTTCGACGCCAAGGCCGAGAAGGAACTCATCGCGCGCGGCATGGCCGCCTCCCCGGGCGCCGCCGTCGGCAAGATCGCCTTCGACAACGCGCAGGCTATCGAAGCCGCCGAAAAGGGTATCAAGACCGTCCTCGTGCGCCGCGAGACCAACCCCGACGACCTGCCCGGCATGGTCGCCGCTGAGGGTGTCCTCACCGCGCGCGGCGGTAAGACCTCGCACGCCGCCGTCGTCGCCCGCGGCATGGGCAAGACCTGCGTGTGTGGTGCCGAGTCCCTCGTTATCGATGCTGCCGCCGGCACCGTCACCATCGGTGACCTCGTCCTGACCGCTGACGACACCATCGCCATCGACGGCCAGACCGGCGAAATCTTCCGCGGCGAGGTCCCCGTGACCGACTCGCCCGTCACCACCTACCTCGCCGAAGGCCTCGAGGCCGGCCTCGCCGCCGCCGGCGAGGATGCGGGTACCCGCGAGCTCGTCGAGGCCGTCGACAAGCTCCTGTCCCACGCCGACAAGGTCCGCCGCCTGCGCGTGCGCGCCAACGCCGACACCCCCCTCGACTCCACGCGCGCCATCGAGTTCGGTGCCGAGGGCATCGGCCTGTGCCGCACCGAGCACATGTTCCTGGGTGAGCGTCGCCCGCTCGTCGAGCGTGCGATCCTCTCCGCCCCCGAGTCCGACGAGCGCCAGGCCGCCTTCAACGAACTCGAGAAACTGCAGAAGCAGGACTTCCTCGAGATGCTCGAGGTCATGGACGGCAAGTCGATGACCGTGCGCCTCATCGACCCGCCGCTCCACGAGTTCATGCCCGCCCTCATCGAGCTGGAGACCAAGGTTGCCGTCGGCAAGGCCACCGGCACCCTTGACCCCGCCGACGAGGCCATGCTCGTCGAGGTCCGCCGCATGCACGAGCAGAACCCCATGCTGGGTCTGCGCGGCGTGCGCCTGGGCATCTACCTGCCCGGCCTGTTCGCCCTGCAGATGCGCGCCCTGTGCGAGGCTGCCGCCGAACTCGTGGGCCGCGGCCTCGACCCGCGTCCCGAGATCATGGTCCCGCTCGTCGGCTCCGTGCGTGAGCTCCAGCTCGTGCGCGAAGAGGCCGAAGGCATCATCGCCTCCGTCGCCGCCGCCCACGGCGTTGACCTGTCCGGCGTCTCCATCGGCGCCATGATCGAGCTGCCGCGCGCCGCCATGACCGCCGAGGACCTCGCCGAGGAAGCCGACTTCTTCTCCTTCGGCACCAACGACCTGACGCAGACCGTGTGGGGCTTCTCGCGCGACGACGTCGAAGGCGTGTTCTTCCCGCAGTACATCGAGGCCGGCATCTTCGGTGTCTCCCCCTTCGAGTCCATCGACGTCCACGGCGTGGGCACCCTGGTCTCCGAAGGCGTGCGCCGCGCCCGCTCCACCAAGCCGAACATCAAGCTCGGCGTGTGTGGCGAGCACGGTGGCGACCCGCAGTCGATCCACTTCTTCCACAACGTGGGTGTCGACTACGTGTCCTGCTCCCCGTTCCGCGTCCCCGTCGCCCGCCTCGAGGCTGGCCGCGCCGCGGTCGAGGACCACGTGGACATGACCGCCTGATCGCTGACGGTGCCGCTTTGCTGAGTGGCACTGATTGAGCGCGACGAGGCCGTGGCCGGGAAACCGGTCGCGGCCTCGTTTCGTTGTGGGTGCTGGTTGTTGTGGGTGCTGGTTGTTGTGGGGCTGTGTGTGCCGGTGGGCGGCGGCCCGCCCGCGAGATCGCCACACGCGAGCCTTCGGCTCGGAGTCGTCGATCTCGAAGCCCGGCCAAGTCCTCCGGACCCTCCGGCACCCTCCACACCGGTGGGGCTTTTCATTGCTGTGCACATCCCATCCAGGACCCGCCGCCCACGGGCGCCGCCGCCAAGCCCCACAGCCAGGCCTCTCTTGTCCCGCATGCCCTCCACACCGGCGGTGCCTGGTGTGCTGGTGGGTGATCGGCGTCGTTTTGAAGCCCGGCCAGGTCCTGCCCCCGCCCACCGGCACCGCAGTTGGGCACCAGCCGGGGGCTGTATGCCCTGCGTTGGTTTCCAATCTGGCCCGCTGGGGGTGCAGCATTAGGAGCTGGCTGGCGGCGTGTCGCCGGCGTGTCGCGGCTCTAATGATGTCGTTTCCCCCGTTTTGAGGCAGCGAGGTTGCGGTTCGTGGTGGTGCGGCGCTCAAAGTGCAGACCACCTCGGTGAAAAACGCTGAAAATAGGCTGTTGTGGGCGAGGTGGTCTGCGTTTTGGGCACAACGGCGTCTGGCAGGGTGTTGAAGTGTCCCGGGTATTGTGGAGAGTGTCTTAGGCCGGATTGGAGGTTTGGGATGTCTGGTCGGCGTAAGTATTCGATGGAGTTGCGTGAGCGTGTGACGCGTATGGCGGTGGAGGCTTGTGCTGATCCCGGGCGGCGTAGGGTGCGGCGCTCAAAGTGCAGACCACCTCGGTGAAAAATGGTGAAAATGGGCTGTTGTGGGCGAGGTGGTCTGCGTTTTGGGCGCAATGGCCTCTGGCAGGGTGTGTTGTTCGTGCGCGAACCCGATGCTGCGAGCGGTAACCCGCTATGTCGCATGTCAACCCGCTATTTGGAGCGTGGGCGGGGCTGCCCAGGTTCGTATTAGCGGGTTAACGTGCGGATTAGAGGACCCACGTGCGTAGTAGCGGGTTTACATGCGGATTAGAAGGCCCACGTGCGTAGTAGTGGGTTAACGTGTGCATGATGGGGACCAGATTGTCACCTGTCAGCTTGCGCGTTGCTGGTTGGGGTAGCCAGTGACCCTGCGGCTGCTCGGTTGTGCGGCTGCCCGGCAGACTGTACTCGCACGTGGGTGTGGTAGCGCCCCGCCCGAAACCGGGCGGGGCGCTACCACACCCATCAATCAGGCGTTCTGCAAAGCTCCCTGCATGGCGAAAATCAGGGCCACCATGATCGAGTTGTTGAGCGCGTGAAACATCCACGAGTAGGCGATGCTCTTGCGGGAGAACACGTAAACGAGCGTCAGGACGATGCTGATGGGCAGGTAGGCGATCATGTCCTGCCACTGGTGGCAATGCATGTAGGCGAACAGGAGCGCAGAGGTCGACGCAACGGCCCACGTGGGCGCATACGCGCTGAGCTTGCCGATGAGGATGTGGCGGTAGAAGATTTCCTCCACCAGGGGCACGCCGACGGCGACGAAGAATGCGAACGGCAGCGCGAGTCGACTGCTTGTGAGGGCGTCGATGACGAGCTGCTGGTTCTCGGCGACCGGCGGGTTAAT
>NZ_JAPWCL010000030.1:0-22562 GCF_041433955.1 Pauljensenia sp. 20925_1_25
GCCTCCTCATCCGCACGTGAACCCGCTATTCCGAACCTGGGCAACACCGCCCACATGCGGAACAGCGGGTTAACATGCGGAACAGGGGGTTTACGTGCGGAACAGGGGCACAGCCGTACACCAGACCCGCTACATCACACGTGGACCCGCTATTCCGAACCCGGGCCATCTCATCCGCACGTGAACCCGCTATTCCGAGCCTGGGCAACCCCGCCCACATGCGGAACAGCGGGTTAACATGCGGAACAGGGGGTCTACGTGCGGAACAGGGGGCACAGCCGTACACCAGACCCGCTACATCACACGCGAACCCGCTATTCCAAGCCTGGGCCTCCTCATCCGCACGTGAACCCGCTATTCCGAACCTGGGCAATCCCGCCCACATGCGGAACAGGGGGTTAACATGCGGAACAGCAACGGGCGGTCCCGCATGGGGCCGCCCGTCTTGCATGCCTGCGCGCCGCTCACGAGCACTGTGGGCACTGTGCGTCAGCGACGCAGGTCGGCAGCGGAGTCTCCGGGGGTCATGTCCTTGGCGAGGGCGACGAGGTCTGCCGCGGGTTCCGCGTAGGAGGTACCCACGAGCGTCGCGCCCGAAAAGATGAAGGACGTGATGGACGCCAGGGAGCAGTGACGCGACTTGGGCGAGTGGGCCAGCGGCTGGCCGTTGATGAATCGGGTGAGCGTGACAATAGGGTTTTGGTGGGAGACGACCAGGGCCTCGCGGCCGCGTGCTTCGCGCAGGGCCGAGGAGAGGGCCGCGCTCATCCGGGAGGCGACGTCACGGTAGGGTTCGCCCCACGAGGGGCGCAGCGGGTTGCAGTAGTACTTGAAATACTTCGGGTTAGCCAGCATCGCGCGATTGGAGTTCACGGGCAGACCTTCGAAGACGTTGTCCGACTCGATGAGGCGAGGATCGGAGGCAATGCTCAGGCTGTAGGCGGCGGCGGTTGGCGCGGCCGTCAGCTGGGCGCGCAGCAGCGGCGACGAGATGACGCGAGCGATATCCGCACCCGAATCCACCAGATACTGCGCGGCGCGCGCCGCCATCTGATGCCCCAGCTCCGTCAGACCGAAACCGGGCAGACGCCCATACAAAACACCGTTGGGATTCTCCACTTCTCCGTGGCGCATGACGTGAATGATGGTGCGGTCCATAACGCCCAAGTATAGGGCCCCGGATACACGTGAGGCCCGGCCAACAGGCCGGGCCTCCGCTCGCTCACTTCTTGTTGCGACGCTGGTGACGCGTCTTGCGCAGGAGCTTGCGGTGCTTCTTCTTCGCCATGCGCTTGCGGCGCTTCTTGATGACGGAGCCCATGGGGTTCCTCCCTCGTAGTGTGGGCGGCAGAGGTACTACCGCTGGTTGATGATGGGTGCCCGGAACGGGCACATCGTGCCTATACTACCCGCCAATGACGCGAGCCTGGCCACCGGAGTGATCCGACATACCGGCCTGGATCATCTGGGCGACCGCGGCCTCCGGGACTCGGAAGCTCTTTCCAACGCGAATCGCGGGCATTTCACCGCTGTGAATCAATCGGTACACAGTCATCTTAGAGACGCGCATGATGTCCGCCACTTCCGTGACGGTCATAAAGCGCGGCGCCGACTGCTGTTCCATTAATGACTCCCAGTGTGCTCGCGAGGCGCGTTAAACCCGTTCGTTCATCGCTTACGTAGCCTCACGAAATATACTACTGCCCATCCACATGAAAACTGCAACTTTATCCACTTTTGTTGCAGAGTCGTTAAGGAGGTTCGATGGGAGCGGCACGCAAGGGACGCACGCCTCGACCTCAGCCCCCTCGGCTGCGCACTAATCCCGGTGCTACACGGTCCCTGATGCGCGGGCGAGCCACGGCCTCGTCCCACGCCATTTCAGCGGAAACCTTGACTCCACAGCCCTCCCCTGTCGTTCGCCAGGTGCCGGGAGGACCCCGCGGCCCACATCCCCAGGTGCCCACGTCCTACGCTCAGCGTGTGCGCGCGTGGCTGTCCCGGCAGGCCCGCTACTCCCCTGCCAGGCTGGCCCTCAGCACGTTCGCCCTCATCATCGGGGTTATCACCGTGCTGCTCATGTTGCCCATCGCTTCCGCCTCTGACGAGTCCGCTCCCTTCGTCGACGTGCTCTTTACCGCCGTATCAGCTGTGTGCGTGACAGGTCTCACGACGGTGGACACGGCCTCGTATTGGTCCCCCTTCGGGCAGGCTGTCATCGCGGCGGGCATCGTCGTCGGCGGCCTGGGCGTCATGACGCTGGCGTCGATCCTCAGCATCGCGGTGTCCCGACACCTGGGACTCACCCAGCGCATGCTCGCCACCCAGGAGACCGGGACGGGAGCGATGGGCCAGATTTCCACGCTGCTCAAGGCCGTCATCGCGACCTCGCTGAGCATGCAGGCGTTCCTGGCAATCATGTTCCTGCCCCGTTTCCTCACCATGGGTATCGACCCCGCGCACGCCGTGTGGGACGCCGTGTTCATGGCGATCTCCGTGTTCAACAACGCGGGCTTCGTGATTCTTCCCGGCGGCCTCGAACCGCACGTCACCGACTGGTGGATGCTGGTCCCCATCATCTTGGGGACGACTGTGGGCGCTATCGGTTTCCCCGTCATCATGGACGTCGCGAAAAACATGTGGACTCCGCGCCGCTGGCGCCTGCATACGAAGCTGACGCTGTCGACCTATCTGATCCTGGCGTTCATCGGCGCTCTCGCCCTAGCGCTGACGGAGTGGCACAACCCGGCGACACTGGGGGCCGTGGACACTCCCTCAAAGATCCTCAACGCGATGCTCGCGGGCGTCAACTCGCGGTCCTCGGGTATTTCGGCGCTCGACGTGGGTTCGATGCAGTCGCAGACGCACTTTGTGCAGGACATCCTGATGATGATCGGCGGCGGCTCGGCGTCCACGGCGGGCGGCGTGAAGGTGACGACGTTCGCGGTGCTGGTTCTGGCCGTCATCGCCGAGGCCCGAGGTGACCGCGACATCGAGACCTTCGGCCGGCGTATCCCTACATCGACCGTGCGCCTGGCGGTCGCCGTGTCCCTGCTCGGCCTGGCCCTGGTCGCCATCTCCGTCGTCGCACTGCTGACCATGACGGATCACTCGTTGGACATCATCCTGTTCGAGACCGTGTCCGCATTCGCCACCGTGGGCCTGTCTACGGGTATCACGCCTAACCTGCCGGTGGCCGCGAAGTATGTTCTTATCGCCCTCATGTTCGCGGGACGCACAGGCTCGATGACGGTGGCAGCGGCACTCGCGTTGCGTGAACGTTCCCGCGTGATCCGTATGCCCGAGGAGCAGCCGATCATCGGTTGACAGCGCAGTGGCGACTTGTTCGACGAGGCCGTGGCTGGGCACCGTTCGCGTGCGCGGGACGGGGAGGGAAGAATAGAGTCATGGCAGAAGAACGTGACTCAAAGGACCTTCAGTCAGGCACGCTGGTCATCGGATTGGGCCGTTTTGGCTCAGCCGTCGCGGTGACGCAGGACCAGCTGGGGTACGAGATCCTCGCGGTCGAAAAGAACCCCTCGCGCGTGCAGGCCTTCGCGGGCCGTTTCCCCCTGGTCGAGGCCGACGCCACGTCCAAGGATGCGCTGGAGCAGCTGGGCGCACGCGAGTTCCGCAGCGCCGTCGTCGGCGTGGGTTCCTCCTTGGAGGCGGCCGTACTGATCACCGCGAACCTGGTCGACATGGGGATCGCGTCGATCTGGGTGAAGGCGACGTCCTCCCAGCACGGGCGTATCCTGCGCCGTGTGGGTGCCCACCACGTGGTCTACCCCGACCTGGATGCGGGCAAGCGCACGGCGCACCTGGTGGGCGGCCGTATGGTCGACTACATCGAGATGGAGAAGGATGGCTTTTCCATCATGAAGCTGCGCCCGCCCACGGAGGTGCACGGCTTTTCGCTGGAGGAGCTTGACCTGCGCGGCCGCTACGGCGTCAACGTCCTGGCGATTCGCCACCCCAAGCAGCGTTTCGAGTACGCGAATTCGTCGACGCGCATCAACTCCGACGACGAGATCATCGTTTCGGGCGACTCTCGCCTGCTCGAGTACTTCGCGAACCGCCCGTAGTTGCGCTGAGGCGAGCACCCCCGCACGTAGCCGTGTGCGGGGATGCTCGCGCCGTTCTGGAACGAGGCCGGGGCTGGGCCGAGCGAGAGCGCCCAGCCCCAGTTCCCGGCAGATCGTCCTACTTGCCCTTGATCTTGCGAGTCCTGATGTGAGGTCGGCTACCGCCAAAACCACCGGGGTTCGAGGGGTGAGTATTCGGTGTAGCCTTCGGAGGCTGAGGAATCGGAGGCTCAGGCTTCGGAGGCTCAGGCTTCGGAGGCTGAGGAATCGGAGGCTCAGTACGTTTATGTGTCGTCCCCGAGGTGCCCGTAGTCACTGGATTCGTCTTGTTCCCCTGGTTGCCCGAAGTGCTCGAATGCCCCGGATTCGTCTTCTCTTGATGGCCGGTGCCGTTTCCAGAGTGTCCTTGTTCATTCTTGTCGGGTTTGGCGTCGCTGTGGCCGTGCTGTGAACCGCTCTTATCAGGTTTGGCGTCGCTGTGGCCGTGTTGCGAACCGCTCTTATCAGGTTTGGCGTCGCTGTGGCCGTGTTGCGAACCGCTCTTATCAGGTTTGGCGTCGCTGTGGCCGTGCTGTGAACCGCTCTTATCAGGTTTGGCGTCGCTGTGGCCGTGCTGTGAACCGCTCTTATCAGGTTTGGCGTCGCTGTGGCCGTGCTGCGAACCGCTCTTATCAGGTTTGGCGTCGCTGTGGCCGTGCTGCGAACCGCTCTTGTCGTCGGTCTTCGAGTCGCCGGAACCATCGCCCTGATGGGTGAATGTCGGGTCGACGTCAACATCGACGGTTGTCGTTGAGTTGTCATTGTTGATGGTGCCACCATTATTGATGACGCCATTATTGTCTCCACCGACGGCGGTTCCGCCATTGTTTGCGTACACGTTGGTGCCACCAGTCTGACCGTTGCTGGTCACACCACTGTTACCGGTCAGGGGCGACGAGAGATCGGCGGTGGAGGCAGTCGCGCCGCAGCAGCCACCCGCAGGCATCGTGCAATTCGCGCCGATGACCTTGACCTCGTTAGTCAGTCCAGTCTGAATCGAGTCCAGATTATCGAACACACGCTGGATGGACTGCAGCAGCTGGACCAATGCTTGTCCGATCTGCGCAATCGTCACCACCCAGCTCGTAACCTTACCACTGACCTTCGCCCCCTCTACGGGACTAGCAACACCGGCGGTCACGCAGGACCAGAATACGCCGCTGATGCACGTCGCGACTACGTCGGCAATCGCGTCGCGAACGATATCGTGAATCGCATCGACGATGTTTGCTGCATCATTGAGTGTGGTGCTGAAAGAAGAGGCATTCTCGCTCACCGCGCGCATAGCGGAGGAGACCACTTCCTGCCGATGAAGGTAGGCATCTACGGCTTGACCAGCCATGTCAGACATCGCGCTACTTGAGGTGGTGTCGATCTCGTCAGCGACTGATGCCAGCGAGTCTGCGATGGACTGCCAACTATCACTCATACCAAAGACCTCGGCGGAATCACCTGTGAAGTCGTTGAGCATATTGTTGAGCGGGTCCACGTGCTCGAGGATGAAGCTGACTGCCATCTGTCCAAAGAAATCGACAGGGTCTGCCGCCAGGCACATCATTCCGGAACGAGCATTATCAATCATTGCTTGGACCGAAGCAAAGTCGCCGTTGGAAATGTCGACAGCATTGCGATAGATGTCATCGACAACCCCGAGTCCTTCTGTTGCGGTTGAGTTACTCCGGCTGAGGGTGTGCACTGGCGACTGCGCCGTCATTTCTCTACTCCTTCAAACACGAAGCGTCGCAGGGAACGCTCCTCATCTTGACGCTGTCGAGTAAGGAAGGTCTCGATATCCTTATCGCTGTTGCTATCCTGTTTCTCAAAGAGGGAACGAACATCTTCCGCGGCAGAATCGGACTGGGTCTTCGTGAATTCGTCAATCCTCATTGTCTGAGCCTTCTGCTGATCATTGACAAAGGACCGGTAACTTGTCTCCTGAGTTGTGCGTTGCTCGGCCATGAAGGTGTCAAACTCTCGGGTCGTCGCTTGCGGATGTTCCCGAACGAACTGTCGAATCTGAGCTTCTTCGTCTGCACGCTGTCGCGTCAGGAAGTCACTCATTGCATCTTGCTGTTCCTGCTGATTCGTTTCGATCAGGGCTTTGATATCGGTTATATCTTGGTTAGGATGTAGTTCGGCATAGCGCTCGAGCGCTTCGACCTGATCAGCTTTCTGCCGTTCGTAGAACGTCGCAAGATCAGCATTCTCCTCGTTGCGCTGCTTGTCGAGGAATGCCTGAAGCTGATCATCGTCGACAATCATCTTGTCTCCGCCGCCAAGGATGCTGCCTAGGCTGCCGACCCCGTCCTTGCCGTCGGAACCGTCCGATCCATCCTTGCCGTCGGAACCGTCCGATCCATCCTTGCCGTCGGAACCGTCCGATCCATCCTTGCCGTCGGAACCGTCCGATCCATCCTTGCCGTCGGAACCGTCCGATCCATCCTTGCTGTCGGAACCGTCCTTGCCGTCGCTCCCCTTGTCGCCGCGCTTATCATCGTCCTTGGACTTACCATCATCCTCGGATTTATCGTCGCCCTTAGACTTGTCATGATCCTTAGATTTATCGTCGTCCTTGGATTTGTCGTGATCCTTCGACTTGTCATCACCCTCGGACTTATCGTCATCCGCAGACTTGTCGTCGCCCTTGTCCTTACCCTTAGACTTATCGTCGTCGTTGAGTTCGGTCTCAGGTACCTTGTGTTCTCCCTTGGACTTGTCATCATCCGTGGGCTTGTCGGCATCGTTCGGCTCTGTTGCCGGAGCCTTCGACGGATCAACACTCGGTGCCGAGCCACCAGTCCCGGACCCACCTCCGCCAGTCCCGGATCCACCGCCAGTCCCGGATCCACCGCCGCCAGTCCCGGATCCACCACCGCCAGTCCCGGATCCACCACCGGGGGAATAACCACCAGAGTCGGATCCGCCGGAGCCATAGCCTCCGGGACCCGGTGTATTGCCTTCCGGATCGATAGCACTCAGCTCGCTCTTATTGGTGCTTTCGGTCTGGTCCATCTCGTATGCCCACTGCTGGAGACAGGTAACCAAACGATGCTCAGCGCCAGCGAGGTCGCTGATCATCTCGCGCAAATTGTCAATCTGTTTGTTGACGGGAGCCTCGAAGAAGGAACACAGGAAGCCGAAGGCACCGCCGGTCACTTGCCCCTTGGTGGTATCCGCAACGGACACACTCTCGTCAATCGTTGATGCGGAGCTGCTGATCTCCGTTGAATGAGAACGGATACGGCTGGTATCTACTTTGAGGTCGGCACTGGCCATGTCGATCAGCGCCCCAACGAACCGAGGGTGGCGTCGAGGTTATCAAGGTAACCACGCATGAGACCAACCTTGTCGCCGTAGCATTCTGTGGCTCGCTGACGCACGAATTCGCGCATGTTGTTGCCCGCATCAGCATAGGCTTCCATAATTGCCTGCTCAAGGTCGCTGGCTGACCCTTCGAGCGCTTGCTCATCGATCTCGATGTTCACCATGCGACCGTCGGAATTAACCTCGACCTCGATCTCGCTGCGCGAATCATGACCCGTGATGCGAGCCTTCTGCAAGGCTTCTACGAAGTCACGCGCACCCTGAGCTTGACGCTGGGCCTCGTCGATTCGTTCCTGGAGGATTCGCATTGCGTCTTCGGGCGTCTGCCCCATCACATTTACCATATGGTCATCCTAGCCAACTCGACGCCCTCGCGTATGCCCCTTCCCATTTCGCGATAAGTATGTCGTTCGTGCGGATAACAGGACTTATCGACTCGTTCACAATTGGTCCGATGAGGATGCGCGGCGAGTGCCGGGTTCACGCGCGCTTCTCCGCATTCCTCAGAGGTCGTCAGAGTCGGATTCCCTCCGCGCGGGATGTCTGCGCAGGTGGGACAGGATGATAAGTCCTCCCATTGAGGCCGCGCTGAGGACGACGATCCCCGACACGATGGAGGCGCGGATCGTGAGGTTATTGTCGCGATTGAATAGGTTCACTGAGGTGTCGGCGGCACGCCGAGGCAGCGGATGGGCTGCGGTGTCGGGATGGGCGGGGCCAAACCTCGTGCCGATGTCATCGAAAGTGAGCGCGTCGTACGGGGCTGCGATCCCCCATCCGAGTTCGTCGGTACGCGTGTCGGCGGCACCTCGCAGAGCGGTCACCTCCAGGCGGTACTTCCACATGTCGGGGCCCTCATCGGGGTACCGGGAGGCGACGAGGGCTGCGAAGCCACCCGCGTACGCGGCCGCGTAGGAGGACGAGGGCTGTGGTGTCGTCCCCGCATACCCGCCGACCAGGCAATCTGCTTGGTCGAACCAGGTCGTGTGGATGACGGCTGCGGGCACGGCCAGAGACACGTGCGAGCCGTGCACCTGCTCGTCTGAAGCAGAGCCGTCGGCATTCGTTGCTGTCACGCCGAGAACCCCGTCGTATGCCGCAGGGTAGACGACCTGACCGGTGGTCTGTTCCTGGTACGTGTTGCCGGTTGATGCAACGATCAGCGAGCGTCCGCGTACCGACTCGACGGCAGCTCGCAGGTCCGGGTCGTCTTCGGGGGTGGACTGGGCGACGACGATGATCTGGGCACCGTTGTCGGCAGCCCACCGGATTCCGCGCGCCAGGCGCTGCACGGAGCTTTCCTCACCCTGTCGCTGATGTGCCCCGGGGGCTGGATCAAGGCCCGTCTCGACGCGCACGGGCAAGACGAGGGATTCGGGGGCCACGCCGACCAGGCCGGACCCCTTCGCGGAGGGCAGTTCACGGGCGGCTATCGCGCCGGCGATGGCCGTGCCGTGTTCGCCCTTGTCGACGCGCCCGTCGGTCCCTTCGCCGCTCAGATCAGTTCCGGGCAGCACGACGGTAGGATCACCGAAGTTGAAATGTTCGTTATCGGCGGCGACCCCTGAGTCGACAACAGCGACGGTCACGCCCGAACCGCGCGAGATGTCCCATGCGCGGCGCACGCCGACCTGATCGAGGATCTCAGGGGGTGCCTTGATATAGATGGGCGAGTTCTCCGGGCAGGTCTGGTCCGCCGACGTCGCCGTCGGTGCAGGCGACGGGGTATCCGTGGGAGGACCGCTTGGCGTGGGGCGCACGCTTGGCGTCGGCGACGGGTCCGCGTGCGCGACTGAGGGTGCCAGCGCTATGCCCGCCCCGGCCTCGTCCGTGGAGAAGGCCACCGGAGTAACGACGGGAGCCAGGGCCAGGCCCGCTGCGAGGACCCCACCGGCGAGGCACCGGCGCATCCTCCGGGAACGGGAACGCGTGCTCATCACGACAGCCCGACGGACTCGGCGGCGGCCTGGGGGGTCATGTCTGTGCCGCTCGGGATGAGGAGCGCCCAAGCCTCGGGGATGACGACGGCATCGGACTGAGCCCAGCCCAGGGCGTTGATGGATGCGCTTGGCACTGTCCCGAGTGAGTGGATGTAGCCCATGTCGGACACGAAGGCGTAGGCCGCCGCCCGTCCACCGCCGGACGTGATGGCGACGAGCGCCCCGGAGCCGCCCGCAACGGTCGCGGCGCGCGTCATGGTGGGGCCGGACGGGGAGGACACTGACTCGGCGTCATAGGCTGCCTGGACGGCGCGTTGCTTGGGCATGACGCCGAGCGTGATTGTCGGGGAGGCGCGGTCAACGGTGGACATGCGCGCGCACAGCGAAGTGCGGGTCTGCGCATCCGCCTTCGGGTCGGCCCATTCGACGTTCGCGAAGTTCTCGTAGGGAGGCCAGTCCTCGCCGATGAAGTCGGCGTGGACGGGTGTGACGTCCTTGAACATGTCCGTCGAGAAGGACTTGGTGGGCGGCGCGTCCTGGTAGAGGCGCGAGGCCGTGGAGTTGAAGACTGCGAGTTGGGAGGAGGAGATAACCAGGTAAGAGTTGAGGACCTCTCCGCTGGAGTTCATCTGTTGGATGACGGTTCCGACCGTCAGGTTCTCGTTTTTGAGAGGACCGGGCAGGTCAGTCGCCGGCTGCCCGTGGCCGGGGATGTCGTAGTAGCTCCACGGCTTGAGGGGCGTGCCCGCGGGAAAGAGTTCGGCCCACTGCGGTTCGACTTCGACGGGGTATCCGATCCGGTTTTGGAAGGAGAGCGCCCAGTCGCCGAGGCGACTGTCGGTTTCGTCGATGAGGTATTTCTTGTGGGTGGTCGCGTCCACGTAGTAGGTGGTGGTGCCGTGATCGGGGCTGACCAGCGCGGACGTGACGTTTTGCAGCGGAAAGCTGTCGGCGGGAAGGGACTGGGCGACCCACGTGTGGTAGGTGTCGTCGAGGTCGCACGAGAGCCACGTGGTCGCCAGCTGCGCGGTAGCCGGCACGTCGTCGGGGACCTGTGCCAGGCCGATTTGGGCACCGCGCGGAAGATTCATCAGGGACGAGGCACTGGCTGAGATGACCGTCAGGCCGGATTCTTGCGCGAGGAGCCTGGCCGTCGTCACGTTCGAGATCGGGTGCAGGACGCCGTTGGCCCAAAAGTAGCGGGATCCCGTGGATGTGACGTCGACGAGCACGTAGTTGGACGCAGTCAGGTCGGGATTGGGGTTGAAAAAGCGAATACCGACACCAACGACGCACATGATGATGGCGACGACTGCGCCGAACAGGAGCGGACGCACGGGCGAGGGCGTGTCGACTTCACGACCGCCTGGGGTTCCCGAGGTGAAGGCGGTGATCAGGCGAACGCGGTTAAAGCGCTGTGCTTCGAGGATGTCTTTGCTTGATGGCATGGGTCAGCCCCAGAGGTAGACGGCCAGGGGAATGAGGACGAAGAGCGACAGGACCGATAGCGTGTCCGCGAGGCGTGTCATGTGGGGGCGCGCACGAGGCCCCACGACGTTTGTGATGACCAGGACCAGGGCGGTACCGACCGCGATGACTGTGATCCACGATAGGATCGTCGCGTCCGCACGGGTGGCCAGGACCGCTGCTATGAGGATCGTGATCAGGCCCGTGAGGGCGCCGATGAGTACCTCGACGCGGGCGCGGATTGAGCGAGTCTGAAGGACCAGGGACACTGATCCCAGAAGGATGAGGATGAGGGGGAGGACGATGGACTTCGTCCCCGTGGCCGTCATCATCGAGACCGTCAGGAAGATCGCGGCGAGCGCGCCGCCGACGCGCAGGGATACGACGAAGACAAAGGAGGTGCTGACCTGGTCCATGATTCCTTGGGCCGGGATCTGTTCGGTTGTCTTCGCGTCCAGGATGCGCACCGGGATGTGGGCCAACGCCACCCACGGTGCCAGCTGGAGGAGGACGACGATCAGGGCAAAGAGGAGCGCGGACACGCCGACCTGGGACAGGTTGCCGAAGTGAACCAGCAGGCCCGTCGCGGTGACAACTGATCCGACTACGAGGGGCGCGGCGACCGAGATACGGTAGCGCCCCGGCAAGGTCAGGGCCGCGACCGATCCAATGAGGATGCCGACACCGATCGCGATCCATCCGGCACCGTCCCACTGGGTCTGTGTGAAGCGCAGGGCGGCGGCGGCAGTCAGGACGGGCACCGTGTGTGCCAGGGCGATGCCGCTCGGCCCCGGGTTCTTGCGCGTAACCACGGCGGAGGTGCCCATGACGAGCAGCGCGGACACCACGCCGATTGCGCCGTTGATGTAGTTGAGGAGGGCAACACGCCCAGGCTGTAGGGCGGCGATGGCGTCCGGGGGTGTCGTCGCCAGGAGGATCGCGGCGACAAACACAAGAGCCGCCGCAGACAGGCATGCAAGCGTCCGCGCGTCGCTTGAGGTCCAAGGGGTGGACACCTGCTCAACTACCTGCCCGACTGCTTCCGTGAGGTCGTCGTAGACCATGTCGGCCACGCCTTCACCGAGGGGTTCGAGCAGGAGCGAGGCACCGGCGCGGACACCCTGAGCAGACAGGGATGCCGACTGGTCGAGTGAACGCCCCGATGCGGTTCGGACTGCGAAGCCGTCATTTGTGCCCGTATCTGCACGGGCACCGATCACGTCGACCAACCCCGGCAGCAGTTCCACGAGGGGAACAGACTGTGGAACTGTGACGTCGCGACGCTCCATACCGTAGGTAATCGTCAGCGGAATTAACGCCACTCCACGAACTGTTTTCGTTGCCATAGCAGTTCCTCCCGGCGACATTTGACAGGCTCAGCGGCTCAGTACCATAACCCACATGAGTCTATCTTTCCGGTCAGACTCTGTCCTAATTTTTGAAGAACACTAACATTTTCAGTCAAAACGCGGTTAGTATTCATTTATTCTCATACTCTCGAGCACCCGCACGAGAACCCACTTGAACAAATGGAGGTTCACATGGCAGACCAGAGGCTTGATGACGGCGCCCTCAAGGAGGGATACGACAAGGTCGAATCTATCAAGGCTGACATCGATGGCCACATCGCCCGCCTTGAGGGTGACCTGTCGACCATCGGCGATAACTGGAAGGGCGATGCTGCCGCACAGTTCCAGCAGCTGATGACTCAGTGGCACGAGAACGCTGACAAGCTCAACAACGCACTCCAGGACCTCGCTGACAATCTGAGGGGCACCGACGCGTCGATGGCGCACACCGAGTCCGACGCGCAGAGTTCGATCTCGGCGATCCTCGCCGGAATGTGATTGAGGAAGGTAGGAGATAGACATGGCTGATCAGCAGGTAAATTACAGCGCACTTGACGCGGCTGCAGCAGACATCAGGAGCGGTTCGTCGAACCTGCAGAGCTGCATCGATGACCTTGAGTCCACACTGAACCGGCTGCGTGCAAGCTGGGAAGGCGCAGCGCAGGAAGCCTACGATGCCGCTCAGGTGAAGTGGAACGAGGGTCTGGACGGTCTGAAGGACGTCCTCGATAGGACTTCCAACGCTGTCGATACTGCGAACTCCAACTACCAGCAGACGGACCAGGCCAACGCCAACCGTTTCTGATTTCTAACACGCCGGCGCCGCGCGCCCGGTGACTTACTCCCCGGAAGTTGGGCTGACATTCAGTTCCTTCTTCCGGGGAGTGTTGTATGAGTTGTGGCTTGGGCCTCACATGTTGTCTGCGTCGGCGTGGACGATGGTGGCGCGCCGCTCGCCCAGGATGATTTCGGTGCCCACAGGCACTTCGATGGCCTTGCCACCAGCCAGCGTGGCGATGCGCCCGTCGGGGGTGCGGATCTGCGTCCCGTTCGCGGAAAACAGGTCCTCGAGCCACGCGCCGTTGGCGGTGGGTCCCAGGCGCAGGTGCGTGCGCGAGAGGGACAGGGTCGTGTCGGGGACGTGGACAGCGCGCGAGCCGTCGTCGGATACGGGAGAGCGCCCGATCGCCAGGGGCGCGTCGATCAGTTCGCACTGGCCGGAGTCGAAGATGATCCACAGCACGGGACTCGACGAGGCCGGTGCGGGGGGACGAGGGACTGCGCTGACAGCCGTGGGATTCGGGAGGCCACCAGAACGCGCTCGCGTGGGCGGGGCTGCACCGACAGCCGTGGGATCCGGGAGTCCCGTGTTCCGCAGCGCGGGATTCGGCGGCGGTGCAGGTGCGCGGCTGCGCATCGCCGAAGGCAACGGGGCCAGGTGAGGCCTGGGAGCCGTCATGGGTGAAGGAATAGCTGGGCCGACCGAAGTGAAGGAGGGCGCAGCGGAGTGCGAAACCTCGGGAGGGGACGGCAGGGGCGCTACGGGGAGCGACACCTCGGGGGGCGTCGGAAGAGGAGCGGTCGGCTCCGGGAGTTCACCGGGCGGGCTGGACTGGACGCTTTCAAAGCCGCTGGAGGCGTGGGCGGAACGGGCGCGTTCGAGGCTCTCGCTGGCCTGATCAGAGTGAGTGAGCGCAAGCGCCGCATGCGCGCGCAGATCGACCAGGCGAGTACCGGTCGGGCCGGTGAGCCAGGTCCGCCCGTCGCGGACCATGGTCAGGGCGGCGAGGGGTCCGATAAGCGTCACCTGGAGCAGCGCGGTGAGCGCGGTGTAGCCCGCCGCCGCACCGAGGGAGGGCGTCTGCGCATCGTCGCTGTCGCGGATGAGACAGACGCGCATGGCAGCCATGCCGGGGGTACGCCCGCTCGCACCGAGCATGATAGCGGAAGCAACCACTGCCTCGGCGCTGATGAGAGTGATCGTCAGGGGCGTGAAGTACACGAACCAGGTGGCTCCCATGAGTGTGCCGAGGATGAGCAGGTCAATGATGTAGGCACCGATGAGGCGTGAGGCGGGAGCGGGGGCGAACCGAGTCGTTGTGGTGTCTGGCATTACAGGACCGCCCTCCAAGCGAACGCGAATAGTCCCGAGGCCACGACTGCCGCGGGGGGAAGTGTGAAGATACTGAAGTTTTGGACGGCATCGAGGATGGTGCCGACGAGGGCGGCGTACCCCTTGGACACATACAGGTTCGCCCAAGCGGCTATCGCAACGCCGACGAGGACCAGGATCGCAACGGGGACCATGGGATACAGGCCGACAGGGCCGCTCCAGGATTGGACCCACGCGCCAAAAAGGAAGGCGCACGCGAGGCTGGCCGCGCAGAGTCGGGGGAGGATGCGTCCGGCGTGGCTGCGGGTGGCGCGCGGAACCGTCAGCAGGGCAGTGATGGCCACGATGACGAGAATGAAACCGGGCAGCCCTCGGCCCATGCTCATCGCGGGGGTGACCGTGTGGGCCAGGGGGATGCCCCCGACGAGGACGAAGAGGGAGGCAGCGACGAGCAGCACGGTGTTGCGGGCGCTGGTGTAACTCAGAACGGTGGCGATGCGCTCGCCGGTCAGGGTGCTGGGGGCTGACGCGGGGGGCTGACGAATGCGCGAGGCGATGGTCTGGAGGCTGGCGGAGTCGATGAGCTGATTGTCGGGCACGCGCAGCGCCAGGCGTGGGGACATGAGGAACAGGAGGACGCCGATCATGACAGCAAGGGGCGCGATGTCGATGAGGGCGAAAAGCGGGTAGGCGTGGATCGTGACGAGCAGGGTCGCCGCGCCCCACGCGATGATCGCGCTGAGCGCGGAGGGGGCTCCCGTGAGAGAAGCGACGGCGAGGGTGACGATGAGCGCACTCCAGACGCCAACGACGGGGGCGACGGACAGCGCATGAATACCAGCCAGTGGGACGAGGCCGATCATCGAGTAGCCGACCAGTGCGGGCAGGAGGAGGAGCATGATGGGGTGGCTTCGCACACGGCGTGAGCAAAACAGCGGGGTGGTGGCACCGATCATGCAGACGAGCGCGCACAGGCCGCGTGCCCACACCGGGATGGACGAGGCCGCGCGAGCCCAGGCGGGTCCGTCCTCCGCGTAGGTGAGTTCCCGGAGGGCGGCGTCGCCCAGCGTAGGCAGCAGGCACAGGGCGCTAGCAGCCGCGAGGAGCAGGAAACTGAAGCCGACCAGGGCCAGGACCGGGGAGAGCCACTGATTCTCCTGGCGCGCCGAGGCCTCGTTCACCTGCTGCGCGGACAGGACGCGGCTGGACAGCGCGATCACGGATCCGGCGGCGAGGTCACGTCCGAGGACAGCGCCGCCGCTGAGGGGGCGCCCGTCGGCGTAGGAGAGGCGCACGGAAGGTTCCGTCAAGTCGATGGCGAGCATCGCGCACAGCCCGGCGACGGTGGTCCCCGCGGGGGCAGCGATATCGGAGGCACCATCGGAGTCAATGACGGTCACGGACACCATGGTGGTGCTCATGAAACCTCCGATCGTTGAGAACACAGCAGTGCCCAGTGTAGTGCACCAACGCTAACCGAAGGTTCAAAATTGTGAGGGTGCTCGGCTAGACTGGCAGCAGCCGTATCGAACACTGACGCGCGCGGCGCGAGGAGAGTTGATGGTGACACGCAAAAATTGGCGCACTGCCAAGATTCCGGAGCATCCCTCCGGCGTCCTTGACCTGCAGATGCCGCCGGAGAAGGCAGAGCCTGCATCCGTGGGCAACGTCCTCATGATGCTCATCCCCATGCTGGGTTCGACGGGCGTCATGGTGTTCATGGCGGTGCAGAACGGCGGGACGCGCTCCATGATGATGGGCGGCGGCATGCTCGTCGCCATGCTGGGCATGGTCGGCTTTAACATCTTTCGCCAGCTTAATCAGCATCGCAACACCGTCAAGAATCAGCGCCACGAGTACCTGTCGTACCTGGCGGAGACTCGCGAGTCCGTACGTAAGGTCGCGAAGAAGCAGCGCGCCTACTACAGCTGGGTGTATCCCTCCCCCGACGCGCTGGTGACGCTGGCATCGAATGGATCGCGCCTGTGGTCGCGTGAGGGCAGCACCGTCAACGTGTTGGCGTTCCGTTATGGAAGTGGTACGCAGCCCCTCGGGTTGGTGTTGAAACGTCCTCCCATCGATCCGCTGACGGAGTTGGACGTCGTGTGCCTGGCTGCGCTGGAGCGTTTTGTGGCTGTCCACGACCACACGGATAACGTCGGCAAGTTCTTGTACTTAGGCGATTACAGCCATATCGCGGTCATCGGCGCGGGCGAGAACGCCTACGACGAGATGCGCGCCATTATGATGCATCTGGCGTGCTTCATCGAGCCGTCAAAGCTCAAGATCGCGGTCCTGTGTTCCGCGGATCGGCTGGGCGACTGGGAGTGGGTCAAGTGGATGCCGCACGCCCGTTCATCGGTCGTCGCCGACGCGGTTGGTCCCGGTCGCATGATTTCGACGGATTCAACCGAACTGGCCGAAATGATCGGTCCGGACATCGCGATGCGCGGAGCGTACCGCCGAGGCGAGGACATCGCTGAGTGGCCCCACCTCCTTCTCGTGTGTGACGGCGCTGAATTCCCGTCTTCCTCACCCTTCGGCTCGGCGGCCGGGGTTCGCGGCGTGACCATCATGAGCCGGGTCCGCGAGTGGACGCCGATGACATCGCACACGGCCCTGCGCCTCGTCGTCCGCCCCGGGCAAGAACATGACGGCGGGAACGTCGTCGACGTGGTGACGATGGATTCGCTTCCCGAGACGGCCCGCGCCGACCGCTTGACGGCGATTCAGGCGGAGGCTATCGCCCGGCGCATGACGCCCTTTACGTCGCAGCAGAGTCTGGAGGACACCGAGGAACCCGTGGGCCGCTCGGATGTGTCGCGCCAGAAGGACCTCATGGAGCTGGTGGGCATCGGCGACATCCGCGACTTCGACCCGGAGAAGCAGTGGGTCCGCCGCGAGGGGCGTGCGCGCCTCGCCGCCCCCTTCGCGGTGACACCGGAGGGTAAGCCCGTGGTCCTGGATATTAAGGAATCCGCCCAGCAGGGTATGGGTCCGCACGGCTTGCTGATCGGCGCGACCGGTTCGGGTAAGTCCGAGGTGTTGCGCACCCTCGTGCTGGCCCTGGCCCTCACCCACTCTCCGGAGCAGCTGAACCTGGTTCTCGTCGACTTTAAGGGTGGCGCGACTTTCGCGGGTATGGCGGATCTGCCGCACGTGTCGGCCATGATTTCGAACCTGGAGTCGGAGCTCACCCTCGTCGACCGTATGCAGGACGCCCTCCAGGGCGAGATGGTGCGCCGCCAGGAAATGCTGCGCATGGCGGGTAACTATGCGAACGTGTCCGATTACGAGGCGGACCGCCTGGCAGGCAAACACGGGTATCCGCCGCTGCCCGCCCTGTTCATCGTCCTGGACGAGTTCACGGAAATGCTCATGGCCAAGCCGGAGTTCGGCGAGGTCTTCATCATGATCGGTCGTCTGGGCCGTTCCCTGTCGGTGCACTTGCTGCTGGCCTCGCAGAAAATGGACTTGGGCAAGGCGCGCGGCCTGGAGTCGCACCTGTCCTACCGCATCGCGCTCAAAACTTTCACGGAGGGCGATTCGCGCGAGGTTCTGGGCATCACGGACGCCGCGAAGCTGCCCCCGCTGCCCGGTTCGGGCTTCCTGAAAGCGGGCGGGGACGGCCTCGTTCGTTTCCGCGCGTCCTACGTGGCCGCTCCCCCGCCGCCGCGCACGCTCGCTTCCCTGGCCGAGGCCTCGACGGCTGGCGCTCCGAGCGCTCCCATCGAGATCCTGCCGTTCACGGCCGCGCCCGTCATCACACGCGAGGACCGCGGCGACACGGAGGAAGTCGACCAGAACCAGGAAGTGGTCCTGGCGGGCGACGAGGTCTGGGACGACATGTCCGAGATGGACATTGCCGTGGCGAAGATGAAGGGCAAGGGGTACCCGGCCCACCAGGTGTGGCTGCCGCCCTTGGAAACTCCGGATACCTTCGCGACCCTCATGCCGGACTTGGGGCCCGACCCCGAGTTCGGCTACGTATCGCGCGCGTGGCGCGAGGCGGGCACACTGCGTGTCCCCCTGGGCACGGTCGACCTGCCGCTTGAGCAGCGCCGCGAGACCCTGGTCCTGGACCTGTCGGGGGCGGGCGGTAACTTCGCGCTGGTCGGCGGACCGCAGACGGGCAAGTCAACGGCACTGCGCACGATCGTGCAGGCCCTGTCACTGACCTACACGCCCCAGGAGGTCCAGTTCTACGTGATGGACTTCGGCGGCGGCACCTTCGCAGGCTTTGCGGGTGCCCCGCACGTGGCGGGCATCGCGACGCGCGACACCGAGGAGGTGCGCACGCGTATGCTCGCCGAGCTTGCGGCGATCCTGGATGATCGCGAGCGTTACTTCCGCCAGCGTGGCATCGATTCGATGGATACCTACCGGCGTGGGCGTGCCGCGGGCCGCTACGACGACGGCTACGGCGACGTGTTCCTGGTGATCGACGGCTGGGGCGCGCTGCGCTCCGAGTTCGATAGCCTGGACCGCCATGTGACGACGATGATGAGCCGCGGCCTATCGCTGGGTGTTCACCTCATCATCGCTGCGAACCGATGGATGGATATCCGCGCGGACGCGCAGGATATTTTCGGTTCTCGGTTAGAACTGCACACGGCGAATCCGAAGGAGTCGATCATCAACCGTCAGGGAGCTGCGCGTATCCCGAAGGGACGCCCCGGTCGTGGTATCGACATGGCGGGACACGAGATGATGATTGGCCTGCCGCGCGCCGATGAGGAGCCGGATCCGACAACCGTGTCGCAGGGCGTGGCCTACACGGTCAACAAGATTCGTGAGCACCTGGTGGCCGGCGAGGGGCCAAAGCTGCGCCTGCTGCCCGAGCAGATTACGCTCGAGGACATCCTGTCTCAGCTGCCTAAGCAGCACATCCTGCCGCGCGGCGGCGGCGACATGATCCTGGGTCTGGAAGAATCACGCCTGGGGCCGCTCCTGTTCAACACGCGCACGGACTCGCACCTGTATCTCTTCGGGGATGCGAAGACGGGCAAGACGTCGTTCCTTCGCTCGATCATTTCGGAGATCACGCGCCTGTACACGCCGCGCGAGGCAAAGATCATGGCGATCGACATGCGCCGTTCCCTGTTGGGCGCGGTCCCGGAAGAGTACACGCTGCGCTACGTAACGAATCATCAGGATGCGATGAAGCAGATGCGTGAGGTCGCGCAGTTCATGCGCACGCGTCTGCCGGGTTCGGATGTGACGCCGGAGCAGATTCGCAACAGAAACTGGTGGTCGGGTCCCGAGCTGTGGGTCCTGGTGGACGATTATGACCTGGTGGCAACATCGTCGGGTAACCCGCTGATGGATCTGTTGGACCTGCTGCCGCAGGCGGGCGACATCGGCCTGCACGTCATCATCACGCGCCGCATGGGCGGCGCGTCGCGCGCGACCTACGAGAAGGTCCTGCAGATGATGAACGACCTCGCGGTGACGGGCATCCTCTTGTCCGGTAACCCACGCGAGGGCGCGGTCATCAACGGCGTCAAACCGAAGCGATCGATCCCCGGCCGCGCGCAGGTCGTGCACCGCGAGCTGGGAGTTGTGGGCGCGCAGATGACGTGGACGCCTCCACCGTTCTAACAATGCCTTGACATGCCAGGCCGTTCGTTGCCTATGATTGACCAGTCTGAAAGTAGGAGATATTCATGCCCCCTATTGCTTCTCGTCCCGCCCTGGCGGTGGCGTCGCTTCTCGTCATCGCGACAACGCTGACCGCGTGTTCTCCAGTTTTCTCCTGGAAGGGGGATCGCAAGGATGCGTCCGGCTCTAACGCCGATATTTCCTCGATGCAGAACATTCCGGAGGGCATCAAGCAGGACCTCATCAACCAGCAGAACGCCGCCTCCGGCAAGGAGAAGAAAGCGATCGGCGCAAAGGCGGCGGCCCTGAACAACATGGTGGGGACCCAGCTGGTGGGCACCGATCCCTACTCGATTGCGGATCAGCAGTTCACACTCAATCCCGAGGGAACGATTGGGGTGGACAAGGAACAGAAAATCTACCCCCTCATGTCGGCCACGGACTTTTGGCGCCTGGGCCAGGACACGTACGACCTGTGCGTGGAGCAGGACTGCCAGTACTACTCCTCGTGGACGGTCGACGTGGAAGGCAGCGGCAAGAACGTCACGTACGTGTGGACCATGAAGATCGACGGACCCGAGCAGCCGCCTCAGCCGCTGGTGCGCCGCTTCAAGGTCGCCAACTGAGCGGCCGGCCAGCGACGACTATTCTGCGAGAATTTCCCGTAAGGAGAACCTGATGGTTGATCAAGCGTATGACGACGCGAAGCAGCAGCAAGCGGATCCGTATATGCAAGAGACCATGGACGCGATGACGACCTCGTCGCTGTCCAGCGCCTCGCTCAGTTCCGCTCAGACCGCGGCCGCGTGGGGATTCGAGGAGGGTCCTTCCGCTCTGGGTAGCAGCGCGGGAGCCTTGTTTTCATCGGTGTCGGACCTGCTCGCCAAGGAAAACGACCTGATCTCTGTGTTCGAGACGAACGTGAAGCTGGCGTCGGAGAGCGTCAAGCAGAACGAGTGGGATAACCAGCAGGCCCTGGCGCAGGTGACCAGTGCCCTGGACAACGTGGCCAGGTCGCCACAGGCGCAGGCCCTGCTGGATGACCTGGTTCAGAATGGCTACGTGAAGCCGCAGGAAGGCGCCTCCGGCGCGGAGACGGGTGGTGGATCACCTTCCGAAACGGAAAACGGTGAGGCGTACAGCGATTCTACGACTTTCTAGCCCGTTCACGAACCTTTTCTGTAAAGGACCATTACGATGATATTCTCACCGAACTACCTGCGTTTGCTCACCTTCATGGCCGCGGCGCGCAACAACCGGGGGCTGGATGCCTGGGAGAAAGACCACCAGACGACGCTCGACGGCTTCGACGACGCTATCGCGCGTTTGACCAGTTTTCGAGATGGTCATGGGTTCACGGGCGAGGCGGCCACCGCGATGAACGCGTGGGTGGATTCCTCAATTAGCCGCATTCAGGCGTATAAGGCCAGCTACGAGAACGGCTACAACGCGTATGACACGGGTCGACAGGTGATGCAGGCGGCGTTGGCGGAGGCCGAGACGCTCTCTCCAAATTTGTTGGATGAGAAGACTGCGGCGATGCGTGACGACTGGTTCGTGGTAATCCCCGAGTCCGAACCAGGCGGCGGCTTTACCGGCCTGGGCCAGCGTTTCACGAGCGGGGAGGCATACGTTGAGGCGGTGGAGGCTCAGGCTAATGCTCAACGTGAGGCTGCTGCCCAGCGCATCTTGGATGAGCTGAACGCCCATACGACTTCTATCAACAAGGACATGAAAGACGAGACCGCGCTGAGCGAAAGAGACCTACAACGTGGCATCCTCAATGAAGGACCTGGATCCAATACCGCAGGCGGTAACGGAGCCGGGTTGCCGTGGAGCCGTTCCGCTGCGGACGGTTATGGTCGCGGGACCGGGCGCGACAGTTCGTCGGGCGAGTATCCGGGTGGTTTTGATCAGCCGTGGTGGAGTGAGGCGGACGCGGCGGCGGCGCACAACCGCATTATTTCTTCGGGGGCTGTGCCCACCCAGGAGCCGGCTTACGGTGAGCCGGGGTCGCGCACGAATCCGATCACGGACCCGCAGGACCTTATGGACACGGACCTGCTGCACACGCGCGTGAACGGCACGACCTACCGCAATGGTGTCATCGGCGGTCACACGCCGGCCCCGGCGGCGGATGCGCATCACCCCCTGTGGCGCCTCAACGGCGGACCGGCCTCCGACGCCTCGTCGGCGGGGCGTATGGGGGGTGCGGGCGTGCTGGGCGCGGGGGCGTTGGGGCTGCGCGGCGCGGCCCGCTTGGGTACCCCGGGTGCCGGCGGGGCTGGCGCGGGGGCCTCCGCCTTGAGGACCGGTTCCTATTCTGGTTCGGGTTTTGGCTCCTACACTCCGCCTGCTGCCACGAGCACCGCGGGCGTGACTGGTGCCCCGGGCGCGGTTGGTGCCCCGGGCGCGGTTGGTGCCCCGGGCGCGTCGGAGGCGGGCGGGGCGGTCGCAGGTACCGCTGGTCGTAGCGCTCCTGCGGGCGGCCTCATGGGCGGCGCGGGTGCCGGGGCGGGCGCGACCGGTAAGGGGGACAAGAAGTCCCGCAAGCGCAAGTATGTGCCCTTTGTTGTCACCGACGACGAGGACGACGCGCACGCAGGGTACGTGAACCCCCTGTCGCAGACGTACGGGTCGGATC
>NZ_JAPWCL010000031.1:0-17317 GCF_041433955.1 Pauljensenia sp. 20925_1_25
TCGCGGACGATCTCGCGGTTAACCTCGTCGAGGGCCTCGGCCAGCGTCGGCCCCAGGCGGTCGCCGATACGGACGAAGGACCACACGTCGATGTGGCCCATGCCGCGCGCGGTCAGCATCGTCTCGAGGGACGGATAAGTCAGGCCGTCGCATGAAATCGCACCGCTGGCCGCGAGCACCAGGTCGTCAGGAAGGCCGAGTTCGCCGCGCGCCACGAGGGGAGTATCCTCGCCGAGGATCTGCGCGAGCGTGCGCAGACCGGCCTCATCGCGCCCGAGGACGGGAACGCCCCCTTCGCGGGCCGCGATGACCTCGGGGGATTCTTCCTCGTGGTCGACGGACGAGGCCACGGCCGCGTCGGTCGCTCCGCCGTCGTTGAGGTCCTCGGCGGCCTCGACATGGGCGCGTCGTGAGGCGCGACTACCGAGGTGTGCCGGGCGCTCCCATCGTTGTTCGCCGGTCTCGCCCTGCTCGTTGTCATCCAGCTCGTCACCCACGTGCACCGCGTGCTCCTCCGGGTGAGTGTCCTCGGCATCGACATTGTCGTCCGCGGCGGACTCGTCGGCAGCGTCGCCCGCGGCGAACTCACCGCGGTCGCGTTCCTCGTCGTGGCGCTCTTCCTCGTCGAGAGTCTCGACCTGCTCGCGCTCGTCGCTACCGTCGGTCTCGCCCTCAGACTCGATGCGTTCCTCGGCATCGTCGAAGGCTTCCGTGGCGTGCTCGTCAGCCGCGTCGTGATCCTGCTCGACTTGCTGATCCGCGTCGTCAGCTTCCACCGCGTCGGCGGCCTCATCAACGCGGTCGTCGATCTCGGTCTCTTCCTCGACGAATTCCTCGACCAGTTCATCGGAGCCAGCCCCAGCCTCGTCACTCTGTTCCTCGGGGGAATCCTTGGACTTCCAGGGGGCCGGAGGTTCTTCATCGACCGAGTAGTGGAAGGCGTCGCGTAGGTGGGGAGCGACCTTCGGGGTGGGGCGAGTCGTCGGAGTCTCGGACTCGGTCGCATCCTCAGCGTCGCCGTCCCCATCCGCCTCAGCATCCGCATCGGTGACCGGAGGAACGGGCGGCTCTGGGATCGCCTGGGCTGCATCGTCCAGATTCTCCTCGGCGGCAGCCTCGAACTCCTCGGAGTCGACAGGTGCCTCGGGCACGGCCGGGGCGGGGGCGGGTCCCGCGGCAATCGCGGATGCGGCGGCCACGCTTCCAAGAAGCTGCGGGGCATGCCCATACAGGCGCGGGCCGACAGCATTGACGTCCAGGAAGAGTCGACCGTTGGACATCTGGCGCAGGTTCATGAGGTGCACCTCGACACCGGAGGTAGCCAGGATCGACAGGGCGGGGCGCACCGACGGGTCGATCTCACCGGCGACCATGATCAGACGGGGACCCGGGCCGACAGCTGGGGGCATCGAATCGCGGAACTGCGCCCAGCCAGCGCGGAAACCCTCGGATCCCGTCGGATACTCACCCGCCAGGTCAGACCAGGACAAGGAAGCGACGATGGCCAGACGTGACAGCGACGTAATCAGGGTCTCGGAATCCAGGAGCTTGAGGATCTCAACGGAGACTATCTGCCCCGTCACGTCGAGCGCCGTCAGGCGCGGCGTCTCCTCATCATCTTGTCCCGTCATGTCACGCCATGTCACCGGGAACAGCGGACGCGACACAATCTGCAGGACCTGCTGGCAGATAGCGTCGACCAGTTCGGGACCCAGATCATACGAAACCGGGTACCCGAATTGAGCAGGCACGAGGTGTCCATCCTCGAACTCAAACAGGGCCATCGATCTATCCTTCACGTGTATGGAGCGCTCGTGGCCATTGTTTCATACGTTCTAAAAGAAACGCAGAAGACACAGGGGTATTGCAATAGATACTGTGTAAATGTTAGTCTTATGTCAACAGCTCATCACCCTCTCATTCTTTATCTATAAGACACTCTTTTAACACTTACCTTGCGGACAGAATTTATAAAATGATCCCACAAAGGCGCTAATACACACCCTCTTCTTTGGGCCACAGGGAGCGGTTTTCGACCGTTCGACCCTCTTTTTGTCTGACATGTGTCGAATAACCGTTTGTGACGCACAACAGGGCATGATTCATCTCGTGTAGGATTATGTTTGACGCGCGCAAACTAGATTCGGCACCATCTTCCATCTGGTTAAACCATCGCGCAGCAGGCAGTACACAACAGGCAAGGCGGGTAGCAATGGGCAGAAAATTCCTGCGCCTCATTGAATACTCGGCGCCAGAACCCCGAGTTCCAGCGTCCGAGGAGACGCGCAATGAACTATCTCCATATTGTGTTAGTAATAAGACACTGCCTCCACGCTACCCGAATACTTCTCAACCGGTCAGTCCGCATATGCCGCCGATCGAACGCATGCCCGTCCCTGTGACACCCTTCCCAAAACTCATTATCGACGACCCGGAACCCGCCTGAGTCCACGTTGTGAGCAACAGGCGTCTCGCGGCAGCACCGTCGACCCCTCCGACACACTCCACACGCGCTCCGCGCGTGACCACTCTCGCTCCACGACCTCGCCAATTCCGACACGACCATCCGCACAGCGGGAAGTCCCACCCCGCGCGGCGCGCGCGTGACACACTGGGATCATGAGCGAGAGCTTCCTGACGGACCTGCGTACACTCATCGACGTCGACTCCTCTGTCGGCACGCGAGCACGCTACTCCTCCGACGCCGGCCTCACGCGCATCCCGCCCCTGGCCGTCGCTTTCCCGCGCACGCCCGAGCAGGCGGTCGCCGCCTTCCACCTGGCGCGCGCCCACGGCGTCCCCCTCACCGCCCGAGGCGGCGGCACCTCGTGCGCGTCCAACGCGATCGGCCCCGGCCTCGTCCTCGACTTCTCGCGGCACATGAACCGCGTCATCTCCATCGACCCCGAGGCCCGCACCGCCACCGTCGAACCCGGCTGCGTCGGCTCCACCCTCCAGGCTGCGGCGGCTGAGTACGGCCTGCGCTTCGGCCCCGACCCCTCCTCCCAGAACCGCGCGACAATCGCCGGCATGGTCGCCAACAACGCGTGCGGCCCGCACGCAACCGCCTGGGGGCGCACCTCCGACAACATCGTCTCCCTCGAGTGCATCGATGGGCAGGGACGCCGGTTCACGGCCACAACCTCACACGACTCGGCGCTGCACGACGTGCCCGGGCTGGCCTCCCTCATTGACACCAACCTGGCCCCCATCCGCACGCAGCTCGGCCGCTTCAAGCGCCAGGTCTCCGGCTACTCGCTCGAACACCTCACCCCCGAAGGCGGGCGCAACCTCGCCGCCATGCTCACCGGCACCGAGGGTACCCTCGTCCTGATTCTCTCCGTCACCGTGCGCCTCGTACCCCTGCCCGACGCACCCGTGCTCGCAGCCCTCGGCTACCGTTCCATGATCGAAGCCGCCGACGACGTGCCCGCGCTGCTCACCCACTCCCCCCTCGCCGTGGAGGGCATGGACCGCCGCCTCGTCGACGTCGTGCGCGCCCACAAAGGCCCCGGTGCCGTCCCTGCCCTGCCCGAGGGCGAAGGTTGGCTCCTCGTCGAAGTCGGCGCCCCCGGCGAAGACGTCACCGCCTCCCTCGAGCGCGCACGCGCCCTGTGCGCCGACTCGGCTGCCACCGACACGGTCGTCTACCCGCCAGGGGATCAGGCCTCGGCCCTGTGGAGGATCCGCGCCGACGGTGCGGGCCTGGGCGGACGCACCCCGCCGGACGGCGCAGGCGGCGGCGACCAGCAGGCATGGCCCGGCTTCGAGGACGCGGCCGTTCCACCCGAGAACCTCGGTGCCTACCTGCGCGACTTCACCGCCCTCATGGAGGAGTACGACATCGACGGCCTCCTGTACGGGCACTTCGGCGACGGCTGCGTGCACGTGCGCCTCGCCATGCCGCTCGAGACCCCGGAAGGCGTCGCCCACTCGCGCGCGTTCCTCCAGTCCGCGGCCCGCATCTGCGCCGCCCACGGCGGCTCCGTCTCCGGCGAGCACGGCGACGGACGCGCCCGCGGAGAACTCCTGCGCTTCATGTACTCCCCCGAGATGCTCGACCTGTTCGCGCGCGTCAAGCACGTCTTCGACCCCGACAACCTCCTCAACCCCGGGGTGCTCGCCGCCCCCATGGACGAGGCCGAGGCCGCCTCGCGCGCCCGGGCGCGGGTTCTTGCGGCGCGCAGCGGGGGTCCCGACGGGCTGACGGCAAACGGCGTGCCTGCCACCGCCCTGACCGATCATGACGACGCGCGCACCACCTGCCCCGGCCTCGGCCCTGCCAATAGCGCACTCCAGCCCAACGATGCGGCCACCAACGACTCCTCGCCGTCGCCTGACGTGTCTGGCGCTGCTGGCGGCACCGGCCTCGCCCCTGCCGATGGCGCGCTCGAACTACAGCCCGGCATCGACCCGCTCGACGCCAACCTGCGGCGCGTCGCCGCGCACCCCATGCCCGCCGACGGCGGCTTCGCGTTCACCCACGACGGCGGCGACTTCACAGCTGCCGTCCACCGCTGCACCGGCGTGGGCAAGTGCCGCGCCGGAGTCTCCGGGACCTTCATGTGCCCCTCCTACCTGGCCACACGCGACGAGAAAGACGTGACACGAGGGCGCGCCCGCATCCTCCAGGAAGCCGCGAACTCACAGCTCGTGAAGGCCATCGACTCCCCCGAAGTCCTCGAAGCCCTCGATCTGTGCCTGGCCTGCAAGGCCTGCTCCGCCGACTGCCCCGCCGGCGTCGACATGGCACGCTACCGCTCCGAAGCACTCTTCCGCACCTACCGGGGACGCATGCGCCCCCTCAGCCACTACACGCTCGGCTGGCTGCCGCGCCTCACCCGCGTCACCGCGCGCGTGCCCGGCCTGGCACGCATCGCGAACATCGTCATGTCGGTCGCTCCCCTGCGCTCGCTCGCCTTCCGCATCATCGGCCTCGATCCTCGCCGAGGCATGCCCGCCCTCCAGTCCGGCACCTTCACCGCGTGGGCCCGCCGCCGCAACCTGCTGGCAGGTAGCGTTCCTGCGTCTGCTTCATCGGATCCCATTTCCGGCGCTTCGGATCACGTTTCTGACGCTTCCAATCCCATTTTTAAGGCCCGCGAGCGCGATGCAGCCCCGACCTCGTCTGCCCCTGCCCGCGAGCGCGGCGGCACCACGGCCTCGTCTGACTCTGCCCGCGAGCGCGGCGGCACCACGGCCTCGTCTGACTCTGCCCGCGAGCGCGGCGGCACCACGGCCTCGTCTGACTCTGCCCGCGAGCGCGAAGCGGCCACTGCCTCGTCGATGGCGGACTCCCCGATCCTGAGCGGCCCGCGCGACCCCAGCGGGCGGCCGTATGCGCTCGTGTGGGCGGACTCGTTTAGCCAGACCCTGGACGATGCTGGGGCGCGCGCGGTCGTCGACGTGCTCGAGGCGAACGGGTTTGCGCCCATCGTCGCTCCGGACGCGTGCTGCGGACTCACGTGGATTACGACGGGTCAGCTGACGGGCGCGAAGAAACACTTGACGTCGTTGCTCAGTGTGCTCGCGCCCTTCGCAGCCTCGGGAATCCCAATTGTCGGCGTTGAGCCTTCGTGCACGGCGGTACTGCGCGACGACCTGCTCGACCTGCTGCCCGAGGATCCGCGCTCGGCGCTCGTGTCGGGCGCGACGCGAACGCTCGCCGAGGCTCTGTCGGTCGTGCCCGCGTCCGCGCGCCGCCTGCCGAGCCTGGAGGGCGTCGAGATCGTCGCGCAGCCGCACTGCCACCACTACTCCGTCATGGGGTGGGACACCGACCAGGCGTTGCTCGAGTCGCTGGGTGCGCGCGTGACCCGACTCGAAGGCTGCTGCGGCCTGGCCGGTAACTTCGGCATGGAGGCGGGCCACTACGACTTGTCAGTCGCGGTCGCATCGCATTCGCTGCTGCCCACGCTTGATGCGCAGCCGGACGCGGTGTATCTGGCGGACGGCTTCTCGTGCCGCACCCAGGCAGCCCAGCTCGCGGGCCGCGGGGGCGTCCACCTGGCGACGCTGCTGGCGGGGAAGTAGGGACTGATTATCGGGGAGTGAGTTCGCCATAGCCACGCTTTCTGCTCGCTACTACTAGCATTTGCTTCACGTGTGCCCCATCCCCAAATAGCAATGCACTGTTTAGAGGAGCATTGCACTAGATAGGGAGGCATTGCACTACCTACTATCCAGTGCAATGCTCAGCTATCTAGTGCACTGCTACAGCAACCAGCGCAATAACTACCGACTGCGCGTATGAAAACGTCGACTCGGGCCATCACACGCTTCAGTTGGCAACGCCCACAACGCCTCAGCATGCTCCGGGATAGCAACTTGATGCGGACGGAGAAGCTGAATCGCCCACACACGAAGCGCATTGAAGTCTTCGTAGTCCCTCCAAGAGACCCGGTATATCGTCCACCCCGCACTGCGCAGATCATTTTCTCGCTGAATCCAGTCACGCTTCGCCCGAGCAAAGTCGGCTTCGTTCTTTCCGAGCTTTCCAATCCCATCGAACTCGAAGATGATCATGAGTCCCGGAATAGCGATGTCCGCAAAGTATCGTCGCCCGTTGACAACGATCTCAAACTGGGTCACGACCTCGAAGGCACTCACCGACTTCAAGACCCACAGCAATGCAGCCTCGGCAGGGTTCTCGCAGCCCGGGTCGGCAGCATCTATGATTCTCTCCGCTCGCTTGTAAGGAATGCAGGTAGCCGACCGTCGCCGTTCTATCAGACGTGCCTTCATCTTATCTTTGGTCATTTCTGCCAGACATCTGGCTTCATCTTGAGCAAACTTCGAGAAGCCTGACTCGTGACGCAACACCATGCAGGCTGCGACGAAAGCACTCAAAGCTTCTGAATGACAAGCCATTCGCACAACCGCGTCAATGACAGATTCGCATCGAAGCCCGTCTATGATTTCCAATGCGTTTTCTGATGGTCGACTGGTGGTCGCGTAGACATAGACCGGCGGAACGGTAGCTGCCTTCGTTTTCACAGGAGGCAATCGTCGCTTTCCATGTCGCACACCGAACCACGCCACAACATCCGGATTGGCCTCCCACAATGGAATTGAACGCGCAACGAGGGCACTATTACCGACGAGAACAGCCTGCCGCTTCGCTCCGACACATACCGCAAGGAGCCTGGCCTGGGCTACTGTCGCCCATGAATCCCAGATAGTCGTGAACGCATCAGGGCTATCAACACGGACGTAGCAACCTTTCCTAATCCACACACACGTATCGGCACATGGTTGCTGAACGGTACCCTCACGCTGTGAGGGCAATGTCAGGACCGTCATCGATCGAATACTCATACATTGATGATCCTCATGTGAGCCGCACTCGTCACCCACACAACCGACACCTGTGGATAACTCGCACTATAATGAAGCCTGTGGATAATCCCTGTTCGATACTCTCATCGGGACTCCTCCCAAGCCGTGCCCCATATCAGCTCAGCCTTAGGCAGCGATGCACCACATAGGGAAGCATTGCACTATTTCGGGAAGCATTGCACTAGCTACTAGCCAGTGCAATGCCGTGCTATCTAGTGCATTGCTTACTCATCTAGTGCAACGCTCGTTGATCGCTCCGCCCGCACCAAGCCCACAACCTTCGCCGAGGCCTGGGCGCCCGTCGCGCGGGCCCAGCGGGCCGCGACGTCCGAAACATCAATAGATGGATCGACGAGCAGCGCGGTGGACAGTGCCTCCGCCAGCACACCCGACGAAGCCACGACGCTGACCTGCCGCACGCCCGAACGCGCGGGGTATCCCGTACGCGGGTCAATGATGTGATGGTCCAGCAGGCGCGCAGCCTGGACAGGAACATCGGAGTTGGCAGCCGCATGGGCAACACCAGGTACATAGGCGTGGCCAGGCGCATCAGCGTGAGAGTACCCAATGCCAGTCACATGTCCGTTCGACACCACAAGGTCGGCATTCAGAGATGCAGCATCACCAGCGGCCTTATCGGGACGGCCTTCGTTGCGAGGAGATGCAGCACCCTCACCGGATGTTTCACGTGATGTTTCACGCGTGGGCAGATCGGCCGCAGGCCCGGCCGCACTCCCCGACACAGGCCCAACCGCGGGATCCGCCACGGGCCCCGCCACAGGCCCCGCACAAACAGCACGAGCATCCCCCAGCGGCCCCAAGTTGTCGCCGGACGTCGACAGAGACGCCATGCCGTCCGCAGGCAGTTCCACGATGCCAGCAATCGCCGTGGGCGCGCCGTGAGGGTCACGCAAGCCTGCGCGCCACGGCGAACCGTCGGCGCGAGTACCACTCACAGACACCGACGACGTCCCCACTGACACCAATACGCCGCGCGCTCCCATGGACACCGCCAGGTCGCGGCACGCATCGGCGGTGTACCCCTTCGCGATGCCGCCCAGGTCGAGGCGCGGGCTGGGCACCTCCGCACCACCGATAGACTCGGCGGGAAGGCCCACCGCCCAGCGCCGCTCACCCACGCGCGACAACAGCCCCCAGGACGACGCGCGCAACACAGCCTCCACAACACAACCAGACGGCGCAGGAGGCACGGGTCTGCCCGCAACGTACGCCGCCCGCATCGCCTTGACGTCCCATGCGGCAACGAGCGGCCCGATCATCGGGTTGAACGCTCCCCCGGTCGCCTCCGCGAGCGCCAGCGCGCCACGCAGCAGCCGGTCGGTGTCCTCACTCACGACGAGGCCGAGGCCGGCCTCCGCGGAATCAGCTGCGTCGCGGGAAACACCCTCATCGCACCCAGCCGACGCAACAACAGCATTGAGCCGCGACACCTCGGAAGAAACCCGGAAAACGCTCCACAGGTCCTCGTGGCGCGCCACGACCTCGACAATGGCGTTGACGATCGCCATGCCGTTCCCGCCCCAGCCGATGATGTCGACGCGGGTGCCCATCGCGGGAAACGAGGAACGCCACGTGGGCACGGGCTCAGCTGTCGGAGCCGTCGACGTCGCTGTCCTTCGTGGAGTCGTTGAGGCCGGGAATGTCGATGTCGTCGGCACCGTCGGGGGAGACGCCCTGGGCGGCGGCGATGGCGCGGATCGCGGCCTGCACGAACTGCTGGTGGGCGACGGTGGCACCGGTGATGACATCGACCTTGGCGGGGTCGCCGACCTGGGTGAGGTTGTCGGAGTACTCCTGGTAGGAGGCGACGGCGGCCTGTGCTTTCTTGTAGTAGTCCTCGTTGAAGACTTCGCCCGACGAACTCTTGCCGTATTCAGCACCCTTGTCGGTGCCGTCGGCGAGCGTCGTCTCGTAGGAGGTGGCTGTGATGCGCCCGCCTTCGACGGTGATGGTGATGGTGCCGATAGAACCCTGGTCGTCGGCGTTGGACTGGGCGGTCCACGTGCCGTCGCTGAGCGGCTTGCTCATGTCGAGGCCGGTGGTGGGCGTGCAGGCGGCCAGGATGGTCGCGCCGAGCGCACCGAGGACCGCGAACGAGGCCGGGGCGACCCAGCGGGATCGGGTATCGAGCGTGGTGGGCGTGGTCATCGCACCTTGTCCTTTCCGCTGCGCGCGGCGCCATCGCGGCCAGGCAGGACGAGGCCGGAGGCGCGCTGTTCAAAATCGTGGTCGTGCCACGTTTCCTTGACGACTTTACCGTGGTCGAGCCGGATTTCGCGCTGGCCCTGTTCGGCGACGAGCGCGTCGTGGGTGACGACCATGAGGGTCGTGCCGTCCTGGTGGAGCTGGTTGAACAGGTCGAGGACGATTTCCTCGTTGGTTTCGTCCAGGTTGCCGGTGGGTTCGTCGGCGAGGACCAGCTTGGGGTAGTTGATGAGGGCGCGGGCCACGCACACGCGCTGCTGCTCGCCGCCGGAGAGCTGGCGGGGCAGGTGGCTGGCGCGGTCGGCCAGACCCACGCGGTCGAGAGCCTCGAGGGCTTCCTTTTCGTCGGGCATCGAATGGTAGTACTGCGCGACCATGACGTTCTCGAGGGCGGTCAGGTGGCCGATGAGGTGGAACTGCTGGAAGACGAGGCCGATCGTGCGGCAGCGGACCTCGGTGAGTTCGTCGGCGGTCAGGTCGGAGATGTCGTGCCCGTCGAGCATGACGGTGCCCTTGGTGGCCGTGTCCATGGCTCCGACGATGTTCATGAGGGTCGTCTTGCCGGAGCCGGAGGGGCCGACGATGGAGACCCACTGGCCGCGTGGGATCTCGAGGGACACGTTGTCGAGGGCGTGCAGGTCGCCGTAGATCTTGGAGACGCTCTCCAGGCTCAGCAGCGCGTCCGTGGAGGTCGACGAGGCCTTGGCGGCCTCGGGCGCATCGGCGGCGGCGGTGGGGGTGTCGGGGGTAGTCATGGTGGCTCTCTCATTCTCCGCGCAGGACGAGCGCGGGATCGACGGCCAGTGCGCGGCGCACGGGCGGGAGGCAGGCGAGGACGGCAATGAGGATCGAGCAGGCGACCGTGCCGAGGAGGATCACGGGGTGCAGCGAAATGGACCGGTGGAACACGGAGGTGGAGATGAGGACGGCGAGGCCGTAGCCGGCCCCGGCACCCAGGACTCCTCCGATGAACCCGAGCATGACGCCCTCACCCATGAACTCGCGGGTGATGGATCGGGCGGTCGCGCCCAGGGCCTTGCGCAGGCCGATCTCGTTGCGGCGCTCGGTGACGACGGCGATCATCGTGGTGGATACGCCGATCATGGTCAGCGCCAGGACGATGACGGTGATGACGATGAGCAGGGACCTCAGCATGGTGAGGACGCCCGCGTCAGACTGGGCGAGGCGTCGCACGGTCTGGGCGTGAATGTCGGGGTTCGCAGCGTTCATCGCGTCCGCAACGGCGCTCAGCTGTTCGCCTTCCAGGGTGATCGAGTACTCGGCGAGCGACACGGTGCCGCTGGTCCCGGTCAGCGCATCCATGTCCGAGGTGGACATGTACACGTAGCCGTCTTCGTTGCCTCCAGTCTTGAGAATGCCGGACACGGTCAGGGTGACAGTCCTCGGATCGACCTTGAGGGCCGAGGCCTGCGCCCCGGACTGCGCAGCAGCCTTCGACGAGGCGCTCGCGTCCAGCTGGCTGATTGTGATCGTGTCTCCGGCCTTGACGTCGATGGTCGAGGCGACCTGCTCGCCCACGAGGACCTGGCCCGAGGCCTCGGGCCACTCCCCGTCCACAAACCAGTACGGGTTCATGGCGTGCACGGCACCCAGGTCTGCCCCGCCCGCGACGTAGGGCTGGTCGTTGATGGTGACGGTCTCGTAATCAAACGCGGCGGATCCGACCAGAGCGCTCGCGGGCACCTGGGCGGTCGAGGTGGCCACGGCCTCGTCCGTGAGGACCCCGTCACCGGCGGGCGTGACGACGAGGTTTGCGCCGTAGGAGCGGATCTCGCGGGCCATCTGCGCAGGCACATCCACCGCGATGGTGACGAGGCCGGACAGGGTCGTCGCACCGATGGCGACGGCGAGAATCGCGATGAGGACGCGGGAGCGGCGGCGCAGGATGGAGGAGATGACCATCCGCCAGAACATTGCTCGTCTGGACATAAGCATCACCTTCCGTGCAGGACTTCGGCTGCGTTGAGGCGCAGCAGGTAGCGGATCGCCGGGATGGAGGCTCCCAGGACGACGAGGATGACGAGGACGGCGACGAGGCCGACGACGACGGGCGCGAATGCGATGGACGAGTGGAAGACCATGTATCCGATCGCCTGAGCCAGAGCGAGGCCTCCGCCGTAGCCGAGGACCCCGCCGGCCAGGCCCACGATGATCGTCTCCGTGAGGAACAGGGCGATGATCTGTTTATCTTTCGCGCCCACGGCCTTCATGAGGCCGATTTCGCTGGAGCGCTCCATGACGCCGGCGGTCACCAGGTTCGCGATGGCCAGGGCCGAGGCGATGAGAGCCAGGATGGTCACGAGGACCATGAGCAGCTGGGTCTTCTCCAGGATCGTGCCTTCGGACTGGGCGACCTGGCGGACCGGGCGGGCCACGGAGTCCGTCATGACTTCCTCAATCTGGTAGGCGATCGAGGAGACGTAGGCCGTGCAGTACCACGTTTCCTTCTCGGACACGCTCAGCGAGTTCGGGTTCTTCGCGGCCTTGCGGGCCAGGTCATTGTCGGGGGTCGTCAGCGCCGAGACCTCGACGCTTCCGACGGCCCCCTCACGCCCAATGAGTGTCTGGGCGGCGGGAAGCTGGATAAAGACGCCGCGGTCGGCGTCGTCACCGCTGGTGATGATGCCGCGCACCGTGAAATCCTGGGAGACGCCCTCGCGGGTGAGCGTGAAGGTGTCGCCCACGTTCAGGCCGCGCGCCGAGGCGTAGGACGTGCCAACGATCGCGCCGGTCGCGTCATCATCCGCCGGCCACGCGCCCTGAAGACCCCACCAGCCGCGCAGCTTGTCCAGACCGGTCTCGACGCTCTCGCCGGTGGCCAACTCGAGGTGGTGGCTAAACCACGTCCCCGTCGTGGGCACGTGTTCGCCGCTGGCGTCGGTCGCCGACACGTTCAGCAGCGGCGCAAAGTCGAGAATGTTGTAGGTCCAAAAGATCGTTTTGATGTTGCCTAGCTCGTCCTCGCGCAGGTACGAGCGCGCCTCTGAGGCCTCGCCCGTGTTATACAGGTCATCGAGGACGGCCGCGCCCTGCGGACGCACAACAATATTGGCACCGTACGACTTGAGTTCCTGGTTGACCTTGTCACCCACGTTAAACATGACGGAGAGCATGGACGTGGCCACACCCGCGCCCAGGGCGACGGTCAGGGCGATCATGAGGTGGCGGTTACCGCGCCTCGTGAGGGCCCCTCGCAGCATTCGGAAAAACACGTGAGTCCCTTTACTTCGCGAAGATGGAGGCCGAGGCCTCAAGCGCCGAAATCGGCACGGTCAGTGTCCCGTTCGAGACCTTATAGTCAATGGGGATCGGGTTACAGCCACCCTTAAAGCCGATGGTCGCGATGTTCATCGCCACTTCACACAGCTTGCAGATGACCTTGCCGTCCTTCTCGTAGTAGCCGGTGGGGCCGCAGATCTCGCACGCGTCCAGACCCACGCCATAGGAGGAACCGGACTTTTGAATGACGATGAAACGCACCTTCACGCCGCCCGAGGTCGTGTACTCGAAGCGGTGCAGGTGGCCGTCAGAAATGTCGGCCAGGTTGACGCTCACCTGGTCCTCGACGACGCTGTATGACTCGGGGGCGGACAGCTCGACTTCCTGACTACCGTATGCGACACCAACGGTGATGAGCAGCGCGCCGCACAGGTAGCCGATGGCGGCGGTGCCCGCCATGGACTTATACAGGCGCGAGCGGGCACGGCCCAGGCGGCCCTCGGCCGGGTTGGCTCCAACGGTCGGAATGGAGCGCGAGGCCACCCACGTCAAAACAACGACGATGCCCAGGGCCACGGCGGCCACGATGGTGAAGACGGCCTCGTTGTTGATGAACCAGGAGATGACTGCCCACGCTTCCTTGGACGTCTTGATCCAGCGCTTCGCCTTGAGGATGCGCACGAACAGCAGCGCGTAGTTCGACAGCAGCGCAGCCAGGATCACGGCGGCCGGCCACACGCGGTTATTCCACGCGCACAGCCGGTACGACACCCACGTCAGGAAACACACGAGCACCCACGCCAGCGCATAACCGACAATCGCGAGCACCATCGGCGTCGAATACAGCTGCACGCCGCCCGACGTCATCATGAGCGCCTGATTCATTGCGGTGGGTACGGCACGGAACAGGGCGAAGGCAATGAAAAGCGCGCCGACCAGACGCACGAGGCCATCCCCGCGCAGGGCGGTCTCCATGGACGAGGCCGCCCGAGCCTCGTCGTCCATGGTTTCCGTCAGGTGGGCGCGCATCCGGCGTGCGCGTACAGCAACCAGAGCGAGAAAAATCAGGGCGAGGACCACCGCGATCGGCAGCGTATAGAGGCCCACGGTCTGGCGGTTAACAGACTTGGGGGCTTCAACATTGATAATCGTGAGGGCCAGGGAGGACGCCATGCCCACGATGATGCCGCCCCACACGGCCCTCGAGCGCGCTAGCTTTCCGCGGCGTCCCCGTCCGGCTGCGGGCATAAAGCGGATGACGGCTCCGACGGCAAGCATCGTCAGCAGCAACGTCAGCGTCGCCTCACTCATCTGCACAAGCATTGGCTTTCCTCTCTCACCAAAGGCACACCGAAGTCATGCGGCTCCGGTGCCGAGTGTAGTACCCCACGGGGGCGCGGGGCGAGGCCAGTGATCCCAGGTGGAACCACGGCCTCGTCCCCGCGTTGCTTAAGCGTCGATCACCACGAAACGGCGGTGGGGTCCCACTGCCAATCCGGGAACTCGGCGACGAGGGGTTCGGTCCAGAAACGGCCCTCAACGCCCGTGGTCTTATCGGTGTGCAGCAGCCAACCGCTGGGGGGCTTAATCGTGAAGGTCACGTCGTAGGTGCCGGCGTCGAGCTTGGGCAGGTTCAGGCCGTAGTGCGGGCCGTCGGACGCGTTCATCGGCATGAGCGTGCCCTCCTGGACGGCCGTGCCGGACTTGTCCTTGATCGCGTAGTCGACGGTCAGGCCGGGGACGAAGTCGCCCGCGCCGTAGCCGAGCTTGTTGTCAGCGGCGGCGGAGACGTCGGCCTCAATGTGCATCGAGGACTCGGCGGCCGGGGTGCCCATCTCGGGCTCCATATCGACGGGCTGGAAGTAGACGCCGCCCACGACGAGCGGGCCGACGTGAACATCGTCACCCAGGGGCTGCTCCTCGAAGCCAGCGTCCTCGCCGGGCGCTGCGCCCTCGGAGGCCGAGGTGGAGGTGGAGGTGCCCGTCTTGGAAGTGGACGAGGAGGAACCGGCGGAGCAGGACGCCAGGGTACCTGCAAGTGCCAGCGTGGCCAGGGCCGCGCCGACGCGGAACAGAGAGCGCTTCATATGATGATCTCCTGTGCGTGTTGGTTGGGTAAAACGTCGGTGTCGCTCGAGAGGAGTCAGTCCTCAGCCCGCGACTGGGCGGCCTCGCGGGCGAGGCGAGCTTTTCCGAAGAAATAGAGACCGACGATGATGGCGAGAACGATGGCTTGCGCGGCCAGGTTCTCCACTCGGGGGTAGATCCCCAAGAGGTCAATGGTGGGGAAGCCGGAGATGGGCGTCAGAGACACGACGTCCGCCTCCTGCAGTTCCCCGATACCAGAACCCGTGAACGTGAAGGCCATGAAGGCCATCAGCAGCGAGGTAATGGTGAAGAAGGGGCGCAGCGGGATGCGAACCGCCGCGAACTGGATGAGCAGGTAGATGACAACGAGGGCCACAAGGCCGACCGCCAAGCCGATCCACACGTAGTGGACCTTGTCGCCCGCGGCCGCGACGATCGGGACATAGAAGAGGATCGTCTCGGCACCCTCGCGCAGGACCGCGAGGAAGGAAATGAAGGCGAGGCCCAGCAGGGAACCGCTGCTCAGCGACGCATCCGTCTGCTTCTTGATGTACTCATCCCAGGCCTTGTTGGAGGACTTGTTGATCATCCAGTTGGAGACCCAGATGAGCATGACGACCGCGAAGAGCGCGGCGAAGCCCTCAAGGAGTTCCTGGTTCGCGCCCGCCAGGGAGGTCACGTAGCTGAAGAGGACGGCCAGACCGATGGACAGGGCGAAGGCGAGCGCAACGCCACCCCACACGATCGGGGCCTTGTTCTTGTGACCGGCCTTGGCCAGGTAGGCCAGGACTGCGGCGACGACGAGGATCGCCTCCATACCCTCACGCAGGATCACGAGGAGGGAAGGCAGGAACTGAGCGAGCCACGGGGAGGTGCCCGAATCCTGAGCGGTCTTGCCGGTGTAGCCGTCGAGGCTGTTGGCGTCCTCGCGGATGTAATTCGTCAGCGTCGCGAGGTGCTGGTCGACCGCCGCCGAATCGTTGTCGGTCATGGCCTTCTTGAGGAGCGAGAACTCCATTTCGACCTGGGAGACGCGCGAACCGGAGATGCGGCTCATGACCTGCTTCTCCATGCCGGTGATCTCGTAGTGCTTGTAGTAGGCCTCGTTGACCTTGTCCTTACCGGCCTTGGCGTCGCCGCCCTTGTAGGCGTTGGCACCGTCATTAAGGATGCCGTTGATAGTCTTGGCGACCTCGCCCCACGCGCCGGGGCTGTAGTCGTTCGACGAGGCCTGGGAGGACGTACCGGGGGCTACACCGTCCAGGGACGCGGCGTCTTCAACGATGTACTGCTTGAGGGTCGTGGCATAACTGTCGACGCCCGCGCTATCACCGTCCGTCATGGCCTTCTTGAGGAGGGAGAACTCCATTTCGACCTGAGAGACACGCGAACCGGAGATGCGGGCCATGACCTGCTTCTCCATGCCGGTGATCTCGTAGTGCTTGTAGTAGGCGTCGTTGACCTTATCCTTGCCGCCCTTAGCGTCGCCCCCCTTAAAGGTGGACACGCCTTCGTCGATGAGGCCGTTGATCGTCGTCGCGACGTCGCCCCACGTCTGGTTGGCCGCGCGCGACGGCACAGCGACAATCGCCACGACGAGAGACGCCATGACCAGGGCGATGAGAAGACGAATAGACCGCTGGACAACATGATCTGCGCGAGCACGAAGCACTGCCATCGCTTGCCTCCTGAGGGACCGGCGTGATGGGCGCGCCGGGATGATGGGTTTTCTACCCATTGAGCGTAGCCACATCTCGCCCAGGTGAAAAGTAGTCCGATTAGGTTCTCCTAAATTGCAACCCCGTCGTAACGTTATTTAGCGCCCCCTCGCACTCACCTTCTGGGACCAAAGGCCCGCAATTATTGTTTAGTGACACGATGCCATAAACGCGCTTGCTTGCAGCGATTAGTCAATGTCACCACTCCCCCGCCAGACGCCGTTCTATTTCAAAGTCTGTCAGAATATCCCCGCACCACCCTTCAACGACAGGAAGCACCCAACAGCCCGTGACCACCGACCCTCACCCCGCCGAAATCTCCCTTTCGCCACAAACACCGACCGAATTCCCCGCCCCCCTGCCTACCGTCACCACGACGGCGGACGCCACCCCGGCCTCGTCCCCCACGCGCCCCACCCGCGCCGACTGGGGGCGCATCGCGATCTTCGGGATCCCCTACGCAGCGTTCTTCCTGCTCGGGCTGGTGCCGGCTTCGATCATTCCGCAGTCGTGGGACCTGACCACGGTCAATATCGCGATCGATTCTGTCTTCCTGGTCATGGTGTTAACTTTCTTCTGGCGCGAGTTCGCCTCCACTTTTTCCTACCTGCGCACACACCCTCTCCTCAAGATTGCCGTACTGTTCGGCCTGTGGTTCGTCGTCGCGGTCGTCCAGCTTGTCTCCCGCCTGGCCATCTACGGCATTA
>NZ_JAPWCL010000032.1:0-10611 GCF_041433955.1 Pauljensenia sp. 20925_1_25
TTTCCTATACACCGACGCAAGGAACCCTCATGCCCCAGCCCTCAGCGACGAGCACACCGCAAGACCCCTCGCCCACCCCCTCCTCGCGGCGCAAGCGCTGGGTTGCCGCCGCCTCGTGCGTGGGCCTCGTGGCCGCCGCAGCCGGGGCGGGCTACTGGTCGAACTACGTGTACCTGTCCGACCTGACCGCCTTGGATGCATGGAACCGCTACATGGACCTCGTCAAGGACGGGAAATACGACGAGGCCCAGAGATACTTTCCAGAAAAAGCGTTCCTCTTCGACGGCGAAGACTCGCGCGACTTCCTAACGGATGCCGCACACGCGCACGCCCCCTCGAAAGTCTCCTTCGAGGGGCACACAGCCCCCAAAGACCCGACGGCGATCGAGGGCACGGTTCTCTTCAACGCCAGCAGAAGTGACGCCCACCACTTCAACATGCGTTTCAAAGAGACCAAACGGAGGAACGGTCAGCTCGGCATGTGGAAGATCAACGCCTCTTCGTATGGTTCGATGACCACGTTGATCGACACGGACGGCCTACGCAGCATTCGCGTCGGCGACGTGATGGTCAGTAACCCCCAGGGTTGGTACTACCTTTTTCCCGGCAGCTACCGCATGGAAGCCACCCCCAAGAACCCCGACTACTGGACGATCAACTACGAGCACCCCCTGGCCGATGGTGCAGGGGAAATCCGCACGAACTTCGCGACGCGAGCTTTCACAATTGAGCCGAGCGAGAAGCTCACCCAATGGATCCAAACCGAAAGTGAAGCCTTCGCGGCATCTTGCCGCACCGGCACGCCAGACCCCGCGCGACAACGCACCTGCGGAGCCCTCGCATTCTCCACTGAACCACTGGACCTGGTAAACGATCCACCCTTCATTGGTCCACTGGAGAAGAAGCACTTCACCCGCAAAGTAGGGACAGGCCCATCAATGTCACCGGCGTTCTCGACGGTATGGAGCTTCACCCTCATAGTAGGGACAGGCCCCACCGACCCCAACGCCGACAAGAAACTCCCCCAAGCGGCCTCCTACGAATGCCGTATCAACTTCGCTTACGACGGCGCCACGCCCACGCTGGAGTGCACTCTGGATAAATGATTCATGACGTGTACACGAAAATACGCCAACACTCAGGGGCCACGCGCCCCTCACGCGAGGTAGACGCGCGCCTCCCATTCTCCGAGGCTCTCGGGGACTCCCCGCTCGGCCTCGGACAGGTCCCGGTTGGACAGGATGAGCTCGCCACTCACCCCGCGCGCGACCTCGCCCAGGGAGGCGGGCTGAGAGGACAGATTGACCAGGATCGTGGCCACGGCCTCGTCGAGGGTGCGCCGGTAGGCGAAGACTGCGGGTGAGGGAGTAACGATGCGCTCGAACGAGCCCGCCGCGATGACGGGCAGGCCGTGGCGCACGTCCGCGAGCGCCCGATAGTAGGCGTACACGGAGGACGGGTCACCCACCTGGGTGGCGGCGTTGATGTCCCGATAGTTCGGGGTGACGCCGATCCACGGGGTTCCCTCCGTGAAACCAGCGTGCTCACTTGCGTCCCATTGGACGGGGGTGCGTGCGTTGTCGCGGCCGGTGGCGCGCATCCCGGCCAGGACGTCCTCGGGGCTCTCCCCTGACTCCACGGCCTCGTGGTAGTAGCGTAGCGCCTCCACGTCGCGGAAATCGTCGAGGCCATGGAACACCCCGTTGGTCATACCGAGCTCCTCGCCCTGGTAGACGTAGGGGGTGCCACGCAGCATATGCAGCGCCGTGGCCAAGGCGGTTGCCGACTCATAGCGGTACGTCTCGTCGCCGAAGCGGCTGACGGCGCGCGGCTGGTCGTGATTGTCCAGGTAGAGGCTGTTCCAGCCGATCTCGCCCTGCGCCTCCTGCCACTGGGTGAGGCAGTCGGCGAGTTCGCCGGGGCGCAGCGGGCGCGGGTGGAACTTCCCCGCTTCGAGGCCGAGGTCGACGTGGTCGAACTGGAACACCATGTCGAGTTCACGACGGGCCGGGTCCGTGAAGAGCAGGACGTTGTCGCGGCGCACGCCGGGGCACTCCCCGACCGTCATGGTGCCGCTGCGCCCATCGAAGACCTCACGTCGCATCTCGGCGAGGTATTCGTGCACATGCGGACCTTCGGAGAAGTGCGGGAAGCCCTCGCCCCACGCACGCCCGGGGTAGACGACGCCGTCAGGCAGGCCCGGGTCCTTCGAGATCAGGTTAATGACGTCCATGCGGAAGCCGTCAACGCCGCGGTCGAGCCACCAGTTCATCATGCGGTAGACGGCGGCGCGCACCTCGGGGTTGTCCCAGTTCAAGTCGGGCTGCTTCTTGTGGAACAAGTGCAGGTAGTACTGACCCGTAGCCTCGTCCCAGGTCCAGGCCGAGCCAGAGAAGAAGGAGCCCCAATTATTGGGCTGCGCCCCGGCCTCGCCTCCCACGCACCCGGGGCGAGGGTCCCGCCAGATATACCAGTCACGCTTCGGGTTATCCCGCGAGGACCGCGACTCCACGAACCACGGGTGTTCGTCGGAGGAGTGGTTAACAACCAGGTCCATAACGAGGCGCATCCCCCGCTCGTGGACCCCCTCCAGGAGGCGGTCGAAGTCCGACAGCGTGCCGAACATGGGGTCGATGTCGTAGTAGTCGGCGATGTCGTACCCATTATCCGCCTGCGGGGACGCGTAGATCGGCGAGAGCCACAGAACGTCCACACCCAGAGCCTTCAGGTAGTCGAGCTTGGAGCGGATCCCCTCAAGGTCACCGAAGCCGTCGCCGTTAGAGTCTTTGAAGGAGCGCGGGTAGATCTGGTAGACGACCGCGCCCTTCCACCACTCGTCGGGGCCGAGGCCGTTGCCCGTCGCGCTCACCGCATCGTCTCGGAAAAACATGGAACACCTGCCGTACGTTGAGGGGCGCTCAGCGCCCGTGCTGTTACGCGCAGACTACCGCGTGTGCGCCTGCCGCGCAGGCGCGTCGCGCCCACATAAAAGTCACGCGTAACTCTCCCCGGCCATTTGTCAACACTTCCCACAAGCACTGCAATTCCAACGGCCTAATGTCGAAGCCTGAACTAGTTATCAAGGAATTACACGCAACATCGCTGGGGAACCACACCAGCGCCTCCGCCACCCGGGCAGCCCCGCCCAGAACAGAAAGCACCACAGAACCCGGAGAGCACAACTGCGATGCCCCGACAGGAAGACCCAGCCCCGACGAAACGATACGGATAGGAAACAAACAGGCGGATAGGTTAATGCCTTCACGGATAGGAAAATAACCTATCCGCATGCCCACAACCTATCCACGAAGCCATCCCCTAGCCCCACCAGGCCAGACACCCCCACACAGAGACGCCGCACAGCCCCCGCACAACCCGCACAGCCCGCACAACCCGCACAACCCGCACAGCCCGCATAGCCCGCACAGCCCGACAAAGCAGCGAGCGGGCCGGAACCATAGGGTTCCGGCCCGCTGCGAGATGCTCAGTGGCGATCAGTAGTGCACGACCACCGTGTCGCCCATGTCGGTCCAGTCGTAGATGAACTTGGCAGCGTCGACGGGCATGTTGACGCAACCGTGGGAGCCGCCGTATCCGCTCCATCCGAAGGAGGAGCGCCAGGGGGCGCCGTGCATCGCGTAGGAGCCGGTGAAGTAGGTGACCCACGGGACGCCTTCGGTCTCGTACTTGGTGCCGTCGGCGTTCTCGCCGCGCATGGTCTGCACGTCGTACTTGAGGTAGACATGGAAGGTGCCAGTGACGGTCGGGGTATCGGGCGCGCCGGGGACCATGTAGAAGGGTCCGCCAGCGACCTTGCCGCCGACGTACGGGGTGACGGTGGCATCGGTGAGATTGATGTCGACCCACTTTTCGCCTTCAGCGGCCTGGTAAACCAGGTTTTCGGTACCTTCGGCGACCTGCTTGGTTTCAGAGCCGGGCTCGATGTCGTCGTAGTGGAACAGACCCTCGTAGGAGGTGCCGTTGGTCATGGCCTTGACGACGCCCTTGGTGATCTCTTCGGTGTTGTTGGTCTTGAGGCCCTTCTTGCCTTCGCGGGCGGTGGTCAGCACGTTGCCGGAGGAGTCGACGTTCTCGACGCGGTTCTCGGCCTTGACGTCGGTTTTTGCAGCCAGGGCATTGACCCAGTCAGCGACCTTGACGGTGCTGATGGAGGGTTCGTCGAGGGAGCCGTCATCCTTGGTGAGGAATTCGACCCAGTGCACCTTGTCGGAGCGCTCGGCGACGAACAGGTCGATGCCGTCGGAGATTTCGATCGAGGTGTCGAGCAGGTCGTTGCCTTTTTGGGCAGCCTGCTGCGCATCGGCGGTGGTGACGCTGGGTTCCATCTGTGAAACGGTGACGTTCTGCGACACGGAGGCGAGGGTGGCGCCGGCCTGCTTGACGGCGGCGGCGACCTCATCGCGGGCGATACCGTTGCCGTTTTGCGCGGGCGTGACGGTGAAGGATTCCTCATCGGGAGCGATGATGACCTGGGCGTCTTTCATTTCCGAGGTCAGGGTGGAATTCACGGTCGCGGTGAGCTTCTTGATGGAGTCCTCGCTGACGGTGGTCACGGGTTCCAGGGCGCGGCGGGAGAAGAGGGCACCGATGAAGGACGGTAAGGAGGTCGAGTCTTTCATGGCCTCGTTGGCGGTTGCTTCAGCATCGACGGAGATCCCGGCTTCGTTGAGCGAGACCGTGGTGGTCTTTCCTTCGACGGTGAGAGAAACCTTGGCAGCGTCGGCTCGGGCGGTGACCGCGGAGATGACCTGGTCGCGGCTCATGCCTTCGACGGAGATCCCGGCAACGGTGGTGCCGGGCAGGACGCGACCGGAGTAGTTGGCCGCGTATACGATGATGGCGCAGACGACAAGGAGGACGAGGGCGCTTGCTGCGCCGATCGCCCATCTGGTTTTGGTGGAAAGATTTTTGAGCATCGGTGTTCATCCTAACGCCTCGCGCACCCTTGTGGTAGCAGACTGTTGAATTTTCAGTTGCGCAGTATGCCACATGAAAATAACCGGAATATCAAGAAATTGTTTACTAAACGTGATGATTGCCGCGAAGCGGCCTGCCACCAGCAACAACGCAAACGCTTATCCTTGTAATATCTGCGCTCGCTGTCGATCTTGGGAGGCACATCATGACTGCGCCGCGAATTCTTGTCGTCCCCGGCGGGACTGCGATTAGCGCCGTCGCCCTGGCTAACGCGTCGATTCATAAGCTGGTCGAGCTCTACGAGGAGCGCCAGGCCGATCCGAACCACCCCGCGCCGCACACCGTTGTCTTCTTGCGCGACCCCGCCCTGGTTCCTCCCGCTACGCTGCGCGGGTCTGCGGCGACGCCTGAGCAGGCGTTCCCCGAGGAGGACTACCCCGGCCTCGCCAATCAGATCAAGAACGATCCGCATTTCTTCGATGGCGTGGACCTGGTCATTTCGACGTCGGGGTCCAGTGCGGGTAAGCCGCGCCTGGTTGGCCTATCGATGGATGCGCTCATGGCCTCGGTGAAGGCGACTGAGCTGGCGTTGGGCGGCCCGGGACGCTGGATTCTGGCGCTGCCGACGCATCACATTGCCGGCGCGATGATTCTCTTGCGCGCGGCCGTCGCGGAGACGAACCCGCAGGTCGTAGATACGACGAACGGCTTTGACCCGCGTGACCTCCTCCCCGCTATCAGAGGTGTCACGCAGGATGAGATGCCGGGTTACCTGTCGCTGGTGCCCACGCAGCTCGTCCAGTGCCTCGACGCAGGCGAGGAAGTTGTGGACGCGATGCGGTCCCTGTCAGCGGTCCTCGTGGGCGGCGCGGCGATCAGCCAGCATCTGCTGGAGCGCGCCTTGAATGCGGGACTGAAGGTGCGCATCACCTACGGCATGACGGAGACGTCGGGCGGCTGCGTGTACGACGGCGAGCCGATGCCCGGCATGACGGTGCGCGCGGTCGATTGGGATGGCCGTACCCGCCTGGCATTCAACGGTCCGACGCTGATGACGCGCTACTTGGACGCGGAGAGCCCGTTCTTCGAGGAGGGCGGTCACCGTTGGCTGATTTCGGGCGATATGGGCGTCATTCGGGCGTCGGGTAAGGTCGAGGTGAACGGGCGCGCGGACGACGTGATCACGTCGGGCGGCCTGTCGATCGCGCCGGGTCCTCTACGTCGCGCGGTCCGCTCCTACGAGGGGATTTCGGACGCGTGGATCATGGGCACCCCCGACGAGAAGTGGGGTCAGATCGTGACGGCTCTGGTCGTTCCGAATCAGATGCCGACGGATTCTTTGGAGATGGCCGAACTCGGTGCGGCGGTGCGCGAGCACGCCGCCGCTCGTATTGGGCGCGCGCAGGCACCGCGCCGCGTGGTCGCGGTGACGGAGCTGCCGTACCTGGGATTCGACAAGATTGACCGCGGTGCCGCTATGGCGACTGCGAACGCCGCAACAGCCACTGAGAGGAACTGGGTGCGCTAACCCGACCTGGCCCGACCTGGCCCAACCTGGCCCAACCTAACCCTCCTGGCCCGTCCGACGGGCGGGCGCTGGCTCCAACTACACTGGTGGCTATGGCTACCGTGACGGATTGGATTGAAGGCGCTCGCCTGCGCACCCTGCCCGCTGCCGCTGCACCCGTGATTGTCGGGTCGGCGGCCGCGCATCATCTGGGCGGGTTTGACGCGGTGCGGGCTTCCCTGGCGCTCGTGGTGGCGTTGGCACTGCAGGTGGGTGTCAATTACGCGAATGATTATTCGGATGGGATTCGCGGCACGGATGACAATCGCAAGGGTCCGGCGCGCCTGACGGGTGGTGGCCTCGCTAAGCCGAAGACGGTGCTGGCTGCGGCGCTGGGCTGCTTCGCGCTGGCCGGCGTCGCGGGCCTTGCCCTGGTGGCGCTGTCGGGCACGTGGTGGCTGATCGTGGCGGGTGCGGCGGCTGTCGTGGCCGCGTGGTTCTACACGGGCGGCAAGCACCCGTACGCCTACATGGGCATTGGCCTGTCCGAGCTGATGGTCTTCGTATTCTTCGGCCTGCTCGCGTGCGTGGGCACGGCTTGGACGCAGGTGCAGGTGGCCCCGTGGTGGCTGTGGATGTGTGCGTCGGCGCTGGGTTTACTGTCGGTGGCGCTGCTCATGGCGAACAACATTCGTGATATTCCGACGGATCGCGAGTCAGGCAAGATGACGGCCGCCGTGCGCCTGGGTGACCGGGCGTCGCGCTGGGTGTTCGCGGCCTGCGCCTGGGTGCCGGTGGGAATGATCGTGGCGCTCGGCGTTGCACTGGGTATGCATCCGCTGGCGACGTGCGCGCTGGGCGTGGGCACGGCGGCCCCGGCGGTCGGCGTGAGCCTGCCGGTGCTGACCGGCGCGTCGGGCCGAGCGCTCATCGTCGTGTTGCGCAACACGGGCTTCTTCACGCTGGCGTGGGCGGTTCTCGCCGGGTTGGCGCTGGTTCTGTCCTAGAGGGAAAGACGAGGCCGGGCGCGTTGACGCGGGTCGGCGCGGCTACGCTAGTCAGCACTGTCACGAGGCCGGGGTAGCCACGCGGGGGCCGACGCGGCTCAGCGTCCCCTGCGGTAGAGGGCCTCGTGGGCCCAGTCGCCGAGGATGCCGATGGCTGCGGCTCCGACGCAGACGACGGCGATGGATTCGAAGGAGCCGGAGGCCAGCCAGGGGGTGAACACGCCGATGCCGATGGCGGCGCTGCCCTGCATGGCCAGGTCGTTCATGGCGACGGCGCGGCCGTTCTGGCCGGGGGCGACGGTGGCGAAGACGGTGTCGTAGATGGGGGTGAAGAGTGCGCCGAAGCCGGCGTAGATGAGGCACATGGCGGCGGTGATGACCCACGGGCCGGAACTCATGAAGAGGGCAAGCAGGGCGGTTCCGGACAGGATGAGGCTGACGCAGCCGCGCACGGTGGCACCGCGACCGATGCGGGCCATGACGGCCCCGGAACTCATGGCGGCGGTCAGGGCGACGCAGTAGGCGGGCAGGAGGCGCACGGAGACCTGCGCGGGGGTGAGTCCGTAGTGGGCGGCGCCGATGCCGTTCATGAGGGGGGCGACCGTGAAGTTCATGCAGTAGATGATGACGATGAGGCTGACGGAGCGCGCCCAGGGCACGTTGGTGAAGAAGGAGCGGGTGATGAAGGGGGCGCGGGCGCGGCCGATGTAGCGCCAGAAGATAACGCCGCCGAGGATGAGCCCGCCGATGAGCCACCAGCGGGGGTTGGAGGCCGCCAGGGTGAGGAGGAGAGCCAGGGAGGAGAAGATGGCGAGACCGACGACGTCGACGCGTCCGGTGTGGGCGCGGGCGGGCACGCGGCGTCCCATGACGGGCAGGACGGCGAGGCCGCCGAGGGGGATGAGCAGCAGGATCGCCCAGTTGATGTCGGCGAGGAGGCCTCCCGACAGCATACCGATGGCGGTTCCGCCTTGGAAGGCAGCGCACATGAGGCCGACGTAGAGGCTGCGGCGTTTGGGGTCGGCGATGCCGGTGGCCAGGATCATGTAGGCGGAGGCGGAGGCCTGGTAGCCCAGGGTCTGGAGCGCGCGGGCGATGATGATGCCGGTCAGGGAGGAGGAGAAGGCAAAGCCGAGCAGTGATCCGGCGACGATGAGTGCGACGCCGACGTCGACGATGCGGCGCAGCGGGACGAAGTCGCCGAGGGTGCCGTACAGGAAGCAGGCGACGCCCAGGACGATGCCGGGGATCGCGGTGATGAGGCCGGAGGAGTCGCCGGCACCGATGTCGGCGGCGACTCGCAGGTAGACCAGGTTGAAGCCTTGGAGGGAGACGGTGCCGAGCGCGTAGATGCCGAGGAGGGGCAGGAGGACGCGCGCGGGGTGGTCCATCCCGGCCGCGCCGGGTGTGGTGGTGCGCGTGGGGGACGAGGCCGTGGCCCCTTCCCGGATCACCTGGGAGGGGATGGCGGTGACGCGGCAGGATGGGGCTGCCGGGCGTGTCGAAACGAGGTATCGGAAATTGCGCACGGCGGATAGTTCACCATAAAGCGTCACTTTAGTAGTATCGCAGGAAACTGGCATACGACTTAAGCATCACTTAATCGTTGAAATAATGCCGAAATCGCCCCGAGGTGCTTTTAAATACCGACTGTGACGTGGCACAATAGAGCATCCGTCACATAGGAGATGTCATGGCACGCGTCATTGTTGTCGGTTCCATTAACCAAGACATTACGGTCACCGTTGACCGTTTCCCCTCCCCCGGCGAGACCTTGTCGGGTTCCTCCCTCACCTACGGCCTGGGCGGAAAGGGGGCGAATCAGGCGGCGGCTGCCGCGCACTCGGGAGCAGAGACGCTCTTCGTCGGCGCAGTCGGGACGGACTTGTCGGGCCAACGTCTGCGCGCTGACTTGGCTGCCCACGGCGTGGACGTCACGCACGTGCGCGAGGTCGACGGGTCCACGGGAACAGCGCTCATCACTGTCGCAGCCTCCGGCGAGAACACGATCATCTTGGACGCGGGCGCGAACCGCGCGGTGACGATCGAGCCCGCCAAGGCCTCGTTGTTCCCGGCCCCCTCCGACATCGTGGTCCTGCAGGCCGAGGTGCCCTCCCACGCGAACACCGAGGTCCTCGCGTGGGCGCACTCCTTCGGCGCGCGCGTCCTGCTCAACCTTGCACCCGCGCGCGACACGGACCCGGCAGCGATGTCGCACATCGACATCCTTGTCGTCAACGAGACCGAGGCCGGGCTGACCCTGGGCCTGCCCGCTCCCGCGACGCCGACAGAGGCGATTGGGGTGGCACGCGCGCTACGCGGCATGGGGCCGCGCCACGTCGTCGTCACGCTGGGGGCGCAGGGGGCGGCGTGGGCGTCGGGCACCGAGGTGGGTCACTGTCCCGCTGTCAACCTCGGCGAGGCCGTGGACACCACGGGCGCGGGCGACGCGTGCGTGGGTGCGCTGGCGGCGGCCCTGGCGCTCGGCAAGCCCTTCGTCGATGCCGTGTCGGACGGCATGCGGGCGGGAGCCACAGCGATCCTGTCGCCGGGAGCTGCGTCCTCCTACGGGGCGCTGCCGACGGTCACGCGCGACTGAGCGGAGGCGGATTGCCCCGGGAGTGAACGGGGCGGCGTGGGCCAGCGCACGCCCTTAGACTAGGGGCATGGTCAGAATCCTCTTCTTCGTCGCGATGATCGCGCTCACCATTTACGCGGCTGCGGACTGGCATCGCACGCCCGAAGACGAGATGCCCGGCAAGCTCCCCAAGGCGATCTGGCTGCTCATCATCCTCTTTACAGCGACGATCGCCGCGATTGGCCCGATTGTGTGGCTGACGCTGCGATGGGTATCCCGCGCGGAAAAGAAGCAGACACGTGCGCCCAAGGCCCCTCAGCGTCCCACCGCTCCGGACGACGACCCCGAGTTCCTGTTCCGCCTCGAACGCGACATTCAGCGTAAGCGCCACGAGGAGGAACGCCGCAGGCGCGAGCAGGGCCAACAGGGCAAGGACGGCGACGGCACGGAGAACGAGGCTTCCTAAAACTCGACCTCACATGCAGTAAGGCGTATGGGACGCGTCGTGTTGGCGCGACACGTCACCCCGCACCATGCACCCGAGTTCCCTTGATACGCACGCGGGCCTCCTCATCCGCACG
>NZ_JAPWCL010000033.1:0-9761 GCF_041433955.1 Pauljensenia sp. 20925_1_25
CCAGGGGCTGTCCCACGAGGCCGTGGCCGGTTCAGACGGCTTACTGGCCTTCCAGAGGGCGAAGTCGCGGGGGTCGCGCTTGCCGGCTTCAACGGCTTCGTCGATCTGGGCGTCGTCTTCGGTGGTGCGCATGTCGACGAGGCGCTGGCGGGTGAGCGAACCGTAGTCGGGCTGGGAGTGGACGTCGAAGTAGACGTTGCCGCGCCCATCCGAATAAGCGTGTCCCGCGTCGATGAGGCGCTGGACGAGGTCGATTTGGTCGGGGATGTGGCCGGTGGCGCGCGGCTCGTAGGTGGGGGCCTCGACACCGAGGGTTTCGTACGCCTCGGTGAATTCGCGCTCGAAGCGGTAGGCCCACGCCCACCAGTCCCAGCCGGCTTCGGCCGACTTGTTGAGGATTTTGTCGTCGATGTCGGTGACGTTGCGCACGTAGGTGACCTGGTAGCCGCTGCGGCGCAGCCAGCGGATCAGGGTGTCGAAGGAGACGGCGGCGCGCAGGTGGCCGACGTGCGGGGATCCCTGCACGGTGGCGCCACACAGGTAGATGCCGACCTTCCCGGGGGTGACCGGGTTGAGGGGCTGGATGCGGGCGCTCTTGGAGTCGTACAGGTGAAGCATGGCATCAATCCTACCTGTCAGGGAGAGGGGGCGAAGGAAAGGGGCACGTCCCGGGAGTATGTAACGAGGCCCGGGTCCCGTCGGGCGAAAGCGCGCGGCTTCGCAGGTGGGGGCTCGGGCCTCGTCGAGTCAGGAGAATCTCAGGCGCCGGGGCGCACGCGCTCGGCAATCAGCGCCTTGAGGTCCTCGGCGGAGTTGGCCAGAGGCGTGACGCGCTCTTCGCGTCCTTCGATGCCTTGGAAGCGCTCGGGCACGGGCGGGAGGTGGCCGGTGGCCTCGAGGATCGTGTCGGCGAATTTGACGGGCAGGGCGGTCTCCATGACGACGAGCGGCCCCTCGATCTGGGAGCGCACCGCGCGGGCGACGTGCACGCCGTCGGCCGTGTGCGGGTCGAGGAGGTAGCCGCTCTCCTGTTCCGTGCGCGCGATCTCGGCGAGGCGGTCCGCGTGTGTGGAGGTGCCGGAGATGAAGCCGTAGGTATCGCGCAGGGCGGCGAACTCGGGCGTGCCGGACAGGTCGAAGGAGCCGTCGCGGGTCAGGGCCTCGTCGAACAGGGCGCGGGTGGCGTCCCCGTCGCGGCCGAGCAGGTCGAAGATAAAGCGCTCGAAGTTCGAGGCCTTGGAGATGTCCATGGACGGGCTGGAGGTCGCCAGCGTATCCGCGGAGGAACGGGGGCGGTAGACGCCGGTGCGGAAGAACTCGTCGAGGACGTCGTTCTCGTTCGTGGCGACGACGAGGGTGCCGAGCGGCACACCCATCTGGCGGGCGATGTGGGCGGCGCACACGTTGCCGAAGTTGCCGGACGGTACGACGACACTGACCTTGGACGAGGCATCGGTGCCTTCCTCGGTGACGCGCAGCCAGGTGGCGACGTAGTAGCAGACCTGGGCGAGCAGGCGTGCCCAGTTGATGGAGTTGACGGCGCCCACGTGCCAGGTGGCCTTGAAGTCGGCGTCCATGTTGATGGCCTTGACCAGGTCCTGACAGTCGTCGAACACACCGTCGACGGCGACGTTGACGATGTTGTCGTCGAGGAGGGAGAACATCTGGGCGCGCTGGAAGGCGGTCATGCGTCCGGCGGGGGTGAGCATGACGACGGAAAGTCCGGGGCGTCCGCGCAGCGCGTATTCGGCGGAGGAGCCGGTGTCGCCGGAGGTGGCACCCACGATAGTGAGCCAGTCGCCGCGGCGGGTGAGTTCGTATTCGAAGAGTTCGCCGAGGAGCTGCATCGCCATGTCTTTGAAGGCGGCCGTGGGGCCGTTAGAGAGGTGGGCGATGTGCAGGTCGGTGCCTTCCAGGGCGTCGACGGGCACGATCTGCGGGTCGGAGAAGGAGGGGGTGGAATAGGCACGGGCCGTGATCGCGCACAGGTCGTCGGCGGGGATGTCGTCGACGAAGAGCGAGATGATGCCGGCGGCCATCGCCGCGTAGCCTTCCTCGCGCAGAACGATCCGCAGCTCGTCCAGGTCGGAGGCCGACAGGGTCGGGTATTCCTCGGGCAGGTAGAGGCCGCCGTCGGGCGCCAGGCCCTCCAGCAGGATGTCGCTGAAGGAGCGGGTGGGCGCATCGGGGCCACGTCGAGTCGAAATATAACGCACGGACAGATCCTATCGGAGAGAAAGCCTGTGAAGCCAGATAGGTCGTATTTCGTCACGTTTTCACGAGGTATGGGCGGGGTGGGTGGTGTACGCAAGGCCCGCGAGTGTGTGATAGAAACAACGCCTGAGTAGCATGGATCCCCGTTGGAACGTTCCGGGTTCTCCCGGCGCGTCGCGGCAAACCTCGTCAAACACGCCAAGTCCTAACACTGACAGATCGGTCAGAGCGGACGAGACGAGGGCGGGCAGCGGAAGGGCGGGGTTTCCTGGGATTCAACCCCGGTCCTGCCCAAGGGGATCAGCTCATCGTTGGCGACACGCTGGTGGACAGGAAGACGGGCGCGCAATCGCAGACCGCCCCTGCCTCTTCGAGCCGACGCAGCTTCGCGCCAGCGCCGACGGGAACGCGGCCTTCGTATGGAAGGACATCGACAGCGCCACCTATTGCTGTGACATGACGAACGGGCAGACCCACTCATCCACTCATCCGTGACAGGCATCGGCACTCGTGTGGGCGTATGACGATCTGCTCATCGGCGTCGTGGGATCGGGCATCGTGGCCTTCACACCGACCTCGTTGTGAGGCTACTCTGGTGGCATGACTGATTTGCCTTTCCGCATCGGACAAGCGGTCGACGTGCATGCTTTCGCAGCCCCTGATTCGCAGCGCACCCTCATGCTCGCGTGCCTGGAGTGGCCGGGCGAGCGCCCCCTCGAGGGTCACTCGGACGCGGACGCCGCCGCGCACGCGCTGTGCGACGCGATGCTGCTGGCCACGGGCCTGGGCGAGCTGGGCACGGTCTTTGGCGTGGATCGCCCCGAGTGGGCGGGCGCGTCGGGCCGCGCGATGCTGCAGGAGGTGCGCCGCATGGCGACCGAGGCCGGCTGGGTGCTGGGCAACGCGACCGTCCAGGTCGTGGGCAACCGCCCGCGCATGGCCGCACGCCTGCCCGAGGCCGGCGCCGTCATGAGCGAGATCGCCGGCGGCACGGTGACGGTGTCGGCGACGACCTCGGATCGCCTGGGTTTCACGGGCCGAGGCGAGGGCGTGGCCGCGCTGGCGAGCGTCCTCATGGTCCGGGTCGCCCCCGCATCCAACTAGACGCGGCTCCCCGCGTCGGCCCGACGCGGGACAGGCACACCGACGCTCCTCGCATGGTACAAACGTCCCATGAGTAACGATGATTCTCGCGTAACGCCTCCCGACGATACGCAGCCGCGTTCATCGCGTGCACGCAGCGAGGAGTCCCCGAGCGGGGCCGACGCCTTCGTCCTGCCCGAGTTCGATTCCCTGCCGGACTTGGCGCCACTGCCCGGCCTTGCTCCGCTGCCGGACTTGGCACCGCTGCCCGACCTTGACGAAGTCTTGAAGGCCGACCCGCTCGCAGGATTCGACGAGGCCCTGGCCGCGCAGGCGGACACCGTCAGTTCGCGCGACGATGACGCACTCCCAAGCGCCGCGCCCGCAGGCGACATCCCATCGCTGCCCACGAGTCCGTCGACGCCCGCGGTCCCATCACCGCCCGCGGTCCCATCACCGCCCGCGGTCTCGACCGCACCGACGCAGAACACAGCCCCGACGTTCACCGTCGCCCCCTCCCAGGCCGATGCCGCACCCACTCACGCAGCCACGGCCTCGTCACGAACCAGTCCCACCCAAGAACCGAACGAACGCGTCACCCACCCTGCGGGTCGCCGGTCCTGGGGCGAGCAGAGGACCACGAATTCCGCCACCCCCATCGGCCTGGCGATCTCCGGTGCCGTCGTCGTAATCAGCGGCATTATTTCCTTGGTCCACACGGGCGGCAGCGATCACAAGCGTCCTACGCTCCCCCCACCGGCCCTCGATACGAAACAGCAGGTCCTCCACGTGCCCGGATACCGTGGGGCCGCGTCGAACACGCATTCCCTGTCGCCCGAGTGGGCCTCGGGCGTCGCCACTGCGTGGACAATCCCCACCACGAACGGGCCGGCGGGCACACCACCGCAGATATACGTCGACGGGTCGGTCCTCTACCTCGCCGCCGACGACCTGATGGAGGACCGGAGGAAATCGGCCGTCACGGTGTCAGCCTATGACCTGTCGGGGAATGAACCCACTCTCCTGTGGACATCGACGGGTCCGACGGAGAACTCGGCGATTATGTCCTCCCACACGCCCGCGTTCCTCTCGGATAACGACCAGGTCTTTTTCCACGACGTCGTCATCGACAAGGCTACGGGCGCGCAGACTCAGGCTCCCTGGAAGAGGGATTATCCCCTCGCGGTGGCCGACGACATCGTGGTGACGTGCTCGACCACAACATCGTGCAGCGGGTGGACGCGCGAGGGCAGCGAGTGGACAAACCTGTGGACGACGACCACGGCGACACAGTCCGGATACGGGTTGCATAACCATGATCTGGGCTACGCGCCTGCGGGCACTGCACTCGCCGGGAGCGGCGCACAGGCCGCCGTCCTAGTCCCCACCGCCCCCGACGAACTCCCGCAGATCCTCAACGTCCATACCGGCGAGGTGACAACCCTGAACAATCCCGACGGGAATGCCGACTATCGGAAGGTCGAAGTGGCCACCGACGGCTTCCTCGTCTACGAGCGCAGCGAACAGACCGGGTTACTCTTCGAACCCAACGGGACCCTCCAGTCCACGTTCACAGCAGAGCCGCACCTGCCGACAGTCAGCCACGACGGGAGGCAGCCAACGACGTCGGACATCCACACCTTCATGACAAGCACGAAGGCACAGTGGACGGCGGGCACGATTGCGCTGACAGGCACAAACGAATGCGCCATCAAGTACAAGCTGACCGCCGACAGCGCCACGCACACAATCTCCATCCCCTCAGCGGCACGCCCGAATATGACGCCGGGCTGCTACTTCGACCCAACCGACGCGCGTGTCAGCGTCGACGGGTCCGCTCTCTACATCGACACCTTCAACTTCCAGGACACGAGCAAATATTTCATCGACACCGCCAAGGGACTGTCCTTCACGTCGAATGACCTCAACGAGGCCACACACCTCACCTGGGTCTTCGACGACATGCTGATCGGCCAGACCGACGGCGGAATTCGAGCGTTCGTGCCTGCCTCCTCCTGAGAGCGCACTGCTCACAGGGGGCGAGGCCTCGGCTGACGAAAGCGGAAAACCCACGCCCGCGTTCCACACGGGTGTGATAGAAACGTCTCATGAGCAACGACGATGTCCTCGGAACCCCCGCCGACGGGACGCAGGCACCCTCCGCGCGCTCGCGGGAGGAGGAGTCCCCGGACAGCGGCGGCGTCTTCGCGCTGCCGGAGTTCGGGACACTGCCGGGCTTCGCGCCGCTGCCCGAACTCGCCCCGCTGCCGGATCTGGCCCCGCTGCCCGATATCGGTGACGTCCTCTCCTCCCCCGCGTCGATGCCCGGCGACGAGGCCGGGGCCGGGCAGGCGGATACCGCGGGACCTCGGGATGACGACCTGTTCCCGGGTGCCTCTCCCCTGCCCGGGATCTCGCCACTACCTGACATCACCCAGCTACTCGCAGACGCTCCCACCTCGCCCACCGTCGACGACACTCAACCCGTTGCGCCAGAGTCCAGGCCTCTCTCAGGCGCCGCTCCGACGCCCACCTCCGCTCGCCTGCCGGACGCGGCTCCCTCGGCCTCGGCGGCCGCCACCCGCGTCTCCGCGGACGCGGCCACGGCCTCGTCGCTGGCGGGACACGTGAGCGGCCGATCATCGAGCGGCCGCACTCCCTTCCGTCTCAAGCCCGAGGAGAGCATCGGCGAGGCTGCCTCCACCCACAAACGCCTGCCCCGCCCCCTGATCGCGCTCGGATGCGTCGTTGCGCTCGGCGTCGGACTCTCTTTCTGCAGCCAACGAAGCGTCGAACCGATGACGTCATCGACTCCGTCGCCTACGGCCTCCTCGGCGCGGGCCTCGCACACGCCGACCGTGCAGGTGCCCGAGCAGGCACCGAATCTTCCTACTCGCGCGCCCGGCTACCGTGGGACCGCAACGAACACGCACACACTGTCGCCCAAGTGGGCCTCGGGGATCGCGACCGCGTGGACGATCTCGGTTGAGAACACATCGCCCACGTTCCTGCCACACATTTACGTCGATGGCTCAACCCTCTACGTTGCATCCAACGCCACGATCAAGGGCGAGCCAGGGTACGCCGTCACGGTCACCGCCTACGACGTGTCGGGGGCGCAGCCCACTCAGCTGTGGTCCTCAACCGGGCACACGAAAAACAACGTGGCCTTAACCTACACGCCCACCTTTGTCTCGAGCGACAACCAGCTCTTCTTCCACGACGTCGTCATCGACAAGAAGACCGGCGAGCAAACCCAGGCCCCCTGGGGCATAGCGTTTCCCCTCGTGATGGCCGACGGCATCCTCGTGACCTGCTCGTCAACAACAACGTGCAGCGGATGGACGCAGGAGGGCAGCGAGTGGACGAACCTGTGGACCACGACAACGACGCAGCAAAATCCATCGGGGCTCCGCCAGCTCGACCTCGGATACTCGCCCTCACGTAACGCTACTACCGGCAGCGGCGAGCACACCTCCGTCCTGGTTCCTATCAACAACGACCGGATTCCGCAGATCATCAATATCCACACCGGGACGATCGCGTCCCTGAGCAACCCCGACGGGGACGGCGAGTACCGAACCGTCGAGGTCACGCCCGAAGGATACGTCGTCTACGAGAATATCGATTCCTACGGGATGCTCTTCGACAGCGACGGCACCCTCCAATCCACGTTTAAGACCGCCCGAAACCTGCCCATCGTCAGTCACGATGAGACACCTCGCAGCGCGCCGGACGTCAAAGAGTTCCTGACGCACCAGAACGCGCCGTGGGCCGTAGCTACCCTGCGCATGACTGGCAGGCACCAGGATGAGTGCATGTTCGAGGTCACCTTCACCGCCGACGGATCGACGCGTACGGCCCCCGTCCCCGATGCGCTGACACCCAGCTTGCCGTCCACCTGCTACTTCGACCCGAAGCAGGTGAGTATCAGCGCCGACGGATCGGCTCTGTACATGGACGCCTTCGTCGGTGCCGACAAGAACAAATACGTCATCGACACCGTCAACGGCGAGGCCTACATGTCTCCGGCGCTCAACGTCTCGGAACAGCTCACCTGGGTCTACGACGACATGCTCATCGCCGTGTCCAAGTCCGGTGTCAAGGCTTTCGTGCCCGCCTCCTCCTGACGTCTGCAACGACTCGGGATGCTTTCCCTCGCGTCCCAACGCCCGGTGCCGCATGGTAGAAACGTCTCATGAGTAACGACGATTCTCGCGTGACGCCTCCCGGCGAGGCGGAGCCGCGTTCGTCGCGCGCACGCAGCGAGGAGTCCCCGAGCGGGGCCGACGCCTTCGTCCTGCCCGAGTTCGATTCCCTGCCGGACTTGGCGCCACTGCCCGACCTCGCGCCGCTGCCGGACTTGGCACCGCTGCCCGGCCTCGACGAAGTCTTGAAGGCCGACCCGCTCGCAGGATTCGACGAGGCCGTGGCCGCACAGGCGGATACCGTCAGTTCGTCGGGGGCCGACACCTTCCCGAACGAGACGCCAACCACCAAGGCCCCGCCCACCCCGAGCAAAGCCACACCCGCGAGCGCGACCACGGCCTCGTCCCGGGCGGTGCCCGATGATATCCCGCCGCGCGGCGACAGCCCCGCCCCGGCGTCCAAGGAAGCCGGGGACACCAGCAAATCCAGCAAGCGCTCCGTGGCCGCCACGCTCGCAGCCCTTGGTGCCACGATTGGTACCGCGTTTTCGACGGGCCACGTCGGTGGCAGTACCACGCCTCACGTCCATACTCCACGAGTGCCGCACGGGTCGCTGCCGAGCGCGCCGCTGACGCACGCGCCGCTGCCGAGTCTACCGAGCCTGCCGATGCCGACTCCCTCGCTGCCGAGTCTGTCCTCACTCAAAGCAGCGGGATACCAGGGAAGCGCACAGGATACGCACGCCCTGTCGCCTGCGTGGGCATCGGGTGCCACGACCGCGTGGACGATCCCTGTGTCGGCTCAATCGGCCGACGCGACACCGCAGTTCCACGTGGACGGGTCGACCCTGTACATTGCCTCTGATGCTGCGAACAGCAGCAAGAACGGCTCGGCCGTCACGGTGTCAGCCTACGACTTGTCGGGGAGTACACCCGCCCGCCTGTGGACGTCGACGGGTCCCACACAGAGCTCAGCGAGATTGTCGTTCCACACGCCCGCGTTCGTCTCGGGCGAGGACCAGGTCTTTTTCCACGACGTCGTCATCGACAAGGCTACGGGCGCGCAGACTCCGGCTCCCTGGGGGACAGATTTTCCCCTGGCTCTGGCTGACGACGTCATGGTGACGTGCTCGACCACGACGACGTGCAGCGGGTGGACGCGCGAGGGCGGCGAGTGGACGAACCTGTGGACCACGTCCACGGCGACGCAGTCCGGATACGGGTTGCGCGACCATGATCTGGGCTATGCGCCTGCGGGCACTGCGGTCGCAGGGAATGGTGTGCACGCCTCGGTCCTGGTTCCCACCGCCCCCAACGAACTCCCTCAGATCCTCAACGTCCATACCGGCGAGGCGGTGACCTTGAGTAATCCCGACGGGAATGCCGACTCCCGGAAGGTCGAGGTGGCCACCGACGGTTTCGTCGTCTACGAGAGCTCCGGTTCTCGCGGGTCTCTCTTCGACAGCGATGGAGTCCTTCAGGCGACATTCACCGCCGAGCAGGACCTGCCCGCGCTCAGCCACGACGGGAGGCAGCCGACGACGTCGGACATCCAGACCTTCATGACACAGAAGCGAGCGGCGTGGGCTACGGGAACGGTGAGCATGACCGGCACGGGCGAGTGCACGATCACGGTCACCCTGACCGCCGACGACTCGACGCGCGAGGTCCCGCTCCCGGACGCTGCACGCCGGTCCATGCGCGACGGCTGCTCCTTCACCCCGAAGGACCTGCGTGTCAGCGCCGATGGATCGACCCTGTATGTCAGGTCCTTCAGCTCCCAGGACACTAACAGCTACATCATTAACACTGCCGATGGTTCGTCTTCCTCGACGAAAGACTTCACGAGGACCACACGCCTCACCTGGGTCTTTGACGACATGTTGATCGGCATCACCGATAAGGAAATCAAGGCGTTCGTTCCTGCTTCCTCGTGACGAGGCCTGGGTGGCCACGGCGTCATGCTGTGCTCGCACGCCAGCCCCCTGCTCCGCACGTGGGCCGCCTGTTCCGCACGTGGGCCGCCTGTTCCGCACGTGGGCCGCCTGTTCCGCACGTAGGCGAGGTTGCCCACATTCGGAATAGCGGGTTAGCGTGCGGAGGAGAGGACCCAGCTTCGGAATAACGGATGAGTGTACCGAGGAGAGGGACTCTCCGATAAGCGAGAGCGGAGTATCTGCCCTCTGGCCCCGAGCCGTGGAGTATCTGTTCTCTGGCCCCGAGCCGCGGAGTACCGACGAAGCGATCCGCTGGAATACACCCCCACACAACACCGAGGACTAGTCCCGCCAACACGACATGTCCAATAACCCCAAT
>NZ_JAPWCL010000034.1:0-7839 GCF_041433955.1 Pauljensenia sp. 20925_1_25
CGCGCCGACTGCCGGGGGAGGCTCGGGATCATCTGATCCCGAGCCTCCCCCTCGTTGTGTGCAGCAACACCGCTTCTGTAACCCCCGCGCCGACCCGCCGCTCAGCCACGGCCTCGTCCACCCGGCCACGGCCTCGTTGTGCGTGGGCGACGGGTGCCCGAGCGCTAGTCGACGAACGCCTCGAGCCAGCCGCGCATCGTGGCGTACACGGCCTCGCGCACGGGCGCGTCCGACAGGACTAGGTCATGCTTGCCGGGGAAACGCGCGATCGTCACCAGGTCGGACAGGCCGAGGCTGCGCTGCGCGATCACGACCGGATCCAGCACGGTATCGGAGGTGAAGGCGCGCTCGCACCACGCCTCGTCGAAATATGCAGACGTGGACACCATCGACAGGACCGGGCATTCCAAGTGCACGTCCTTCTCGACCGTCTCGTGCCCCGCCATGATCGCTTCCAGCCACGAGGCGGGCACCGGGTAGGACTCGGGGCGCTTCCACTCGTGGGCGATGGGCCACCCGACAATCGACGGATCCTCAGGCGAGAGCCCCTCGGGGATCGGCAGGTCCGAGGAGGCGCGCCCCGCGAGCGAACGCCCGTAGTGGCCCGCGCCTCCCGTGGCGACCTCCCACATGGGGCTGCGCGCCGCGATACGCCCGATGACGGGGGCCATCGCCCCGCGCCAGGACGCCATCGACTGCATCTCTAGCCACGCCGAGTTCAGGATCAGACCGGCCAACACGCCCGGGTGGCGGTGCGCCCACAGGGTCGCAACCAGACCGCCCGTCGAGTGCCCCATGAGGACGAGCGGCTCGTCGTCGCGCTCGGAACGGATCAGCTCGATGGCCTCGCCGATCTCCTCGTCGTACACCGACAGGTCGTCCGCGTATCCGATGGTCTGGTGGGGACGCAGAGAACGCCCGTACTTGCGCATGTCGAGCGCGTAGAACGCGGCACCCGCCTCCCGCAGACGATCCGCCATCTCCGTCTGGAAGAAGTAATCGTTGCGCCCGTGCAGGTACAGGACCGTCACGTGGGTGCTCTCGGGCGGGGTCGCGCGCACGAGGGTCGCGACGCAGGGCCCCTCCGCGTCGTCGAGCAGCTCAATCGTGCGCGATTCGTAGCCCTCACCCAGGATATCGGCACGCCACTGAAGCCCGGGAGGGCCAGCCTCGCCCCAGGGGGCCATCACGTCGTGCTCGGGGAACCCCTCCAGAGACGAGGCCTCGGCATCCACCCCGGACAGGTTGGGCAGGCCGCTCGTGTCCGGTATCTGCTCGCCATCGGGCGTGGGATTGCTGGTAACGCTCATGGGGTCAGCATAACGCGCGAGGCCACCCCGGCCTCGTCGATGAGGAGGCGGAAAAAGGGTGGGCTCGCGGAGAAAGAGCGCCGATCAGGCGAAGGAGGACGCGCGCGAGGGGATGCGCTCGTTGAGGAACTCGTTGAGGAGGGACGTGAGCTGGTCGTGCTCGATGAGGAATCCGTCGTGGCCGTGATCCGAGTGAATTTCGCGGTAGAACGCGCCGGGAATGCCCGACGCCATCTGCCAGACCTGCTCCGGGAAAAACAGGCGATCCGAATCCACCGCGACGACAAGCGTGCGGGCGGTGACAGCCTTGAGGGCCTGTGCGACGCCGCCACGGTCGCGACCCACGTCGTGAGAGAGCATCGTACGACACAGCGTCACGTACGAGCCGGCGTCGAAGCGGCGCACGATCTTCTCGCCGTGGTAGTCCAGGTAGGACTCGACCGCCAGGCGACCGCCATGCAGGGGGTCTTCGTCGTTCTGAGGGATGCGACCGAAGCGCTCGTCCAGCTCGGAGGGGGAGCGGTAGGTCGTGTGCGCGATCTGGCGGGCGAGCGCAAGACCCGCGGTGGGGCCGGGACCCGCGTAGTAGTCTCCGCCACGCCACGCCGGATCCAGCTGGATCGCGCGGATCTGCGTGTGCGTCCACGCCGCCTGATCGGCCGTCGTCTGCGCGCCTGAGGCTACGACGACGAGGCGGCGCACGCGCTGCGGATAGGTGACCGCCCACTCGATGGCGCGCTGGCCGCCCAAGGAGGCGCCGATGACGATGTCCCACGTTGTGATGCCGAGCAGGTCGGACAGGAGGGCCTCGGCGCGGACCTGATCACGCGTAGAGATCACGGGGAATCGCGAACCCCAGGGCGCGCCGTCCGGCGCCAGCGAAGCCGGGCCGGTCGAGCCCTGACAACCACCCAGCACATTCGCAGCCACCACAAAGTAGCGTTCGGTGTCGATGATGCGTCCCGGACCCACGATCTGATCCCACCAGCCGGGGGTCGGCTGGCCGGGTGCCGCGTCGCCGTACACGTGGGCGTCGCCGGTGAGCGCGTGCAGGATCAAGACGGCGTTCGAGCCGGTGTCATTCAGGGTGCCCCACGTCTCGTAGGCCAGGGTCACGCTGGGCAAGATCGAGCCATTTTCGAGGCGCTGGGCACCCAGGTTGGCGAACTGGCGGAACGCGACCGGGTCGCCTTCACGCCACGCGCCGGAGGTGGGAGCGGGGGGCAGATTATGGCGGCTCATGGGGCCTTCTTTCGCGGGGGCGGAGGGGAGGGGAGAACAGTGGCGGCCTCGGAGCCTCAGGAGTGTGTATCCCCGAGGCCGCCGACGGGTCTGTTAGGCTGTGGCCGCGCGGGCCGCGTCGAAGCCGAGCTGCAGGTCGGCCAGGATGTCCTTGATGTTCTCCAGGCCGATCGACAGGCGCACCGTGCCGGGCGCGACGCCGGCCTTGGCCAGCTCCTCCTCGGTCAGCTGCGAGTGCGTCGTCGAGGCCGGGTGGATGACGAGGGACTTCGCGTCGCCGATGTTGGCAACCACTGGCAGGAGCTTCACGCCGTCCGCGAAAGCCCGGCCGGCCTCGTACCCGCCCTTAATGACGAAAGAGAGCAGGCCGCCCGTGCCCAGCGGCGCGTACTTCTTGCCCAGCTCGTAGTAGGGGGAGGACTCCAGGCCCGCGTAGTTGACGGACTCGACGTCCGGGTGTGCCTCCAGGAAGTGGGCGACCGCCAGCGCGTTGGAGACGTGGCGCTCGACGCGCAGCGACAGGGTCTCGATGCCCTGCGAAATGAGGAACGCGTTGAAGGGGGAGGTGACGGCGCCGAGGTCGCGGTTGATGAGCGTCTGGATGCGCAGCAGGAACGCCAGGTTCGCGCCCAGCGCGCCGCCCACGCCCAGGTCGCGGGCGTAGACGAGGCCGTGGTAGGACTCGTCCGGCGTGTTGTAGAGGGGGAAGCGCTCGGGCTGGGAGGCGAAGTCGAAGTTGCCCGAGTCGACGATCGCACCTGCGATCGACGTGCCGTGGCCGCCCAGGTACTTGGTGGCCGAGTGAACGACGATGTCGGCGCCCCACTCGATCGGGCGCACCAGGTAGGGGGTGGCGACCGTGTTGTCGACGATGAGGGGCACGCCGACCTCGTGGGCGACCTTTGCGATCGGCTCAATGTCGAGGATGTCGCCCTGTGGGTTGGGGATGGTCTCGCCGTAGAAGGCGACCGTCTTGTCGTCGGCGAGCGCGCGCCAGGCCTCGGGGTCGAGCGGGTTGGGGACGAAGCGTGCCTCGATGCCCAGGCGTCCCAGCGTGTTCTTCAGCAGGGTGACGCTGCCGCCGTACAGGGAGGGGGAGGCGACCACGTTGTTGCCGGCGACTGCCAGGGCAAGGATCGACAGGGCGGTCGCGGACTGACCGGAGGAGACGAGGAGGCCGCCGACGCCTCCCTCGAGGGCCGCGATGCGGGCGGCGACACCGTCGGTCGTCGGGTTGGTCAGGCGCGTGTAGATGGGACCCAGCTCCTGCAGTGCGAAGCGGCTCGCTGCTTGCGCAGTGTCCTCGAAAGCGTAGGAGGAGGTCTGGTAGATGGGCAGGGCGGTCGCGCCGGTGGCGGGATCAAGGTCGTATCCGGCGTGAATCTGCTTGGTTTCGAAGGACCAGTCGTTGGCGGTCATTGTGCGGCTCCTGGGGTCGGGGGTGGGTCGTCTCTGATTCCCCTCCGGCGGGCCGCAGATGCGGTGAAGTGAATATGCGTCAATGCGCGTCCCGCTGTCGGGGGACTGCGCGGCAGTCGCTGGTGCTGACGCGCAGTCAGCGGCACATTCGACGGTTCATGGTTCCCATTCTTTGTCATGGACGAGGCTATGGCGCGTTGGTCCCGGATGGTGGACTTTTGTAACCGGGTTGGCTGGCATTCAAGAAGGAGTTATAAATGTGAGAGGGAGTACATGAGTGGTGCTCTCGGGGTAGGTTGTTCAGTGATTGCGGGGTAATTTGGTGCTGGTGCTGGTGCTGGTGTTGCCAATGTTGCGATTGGTGTATACGTGAACTGTGTGGAGTTTGGTGTGTTTGTTGCCAAGCGTGATGAAAGTGGATAGGCTTCTTTTCAGTACTCGCCTACGGGCGCCCACCCACGCATGTACGAGATGAGACGACGATGAGACAACGCGGAACAATCCGCACGGCCCTGACGGTCTTTGCCGCCAGCGCTCTGCTGATCTTGCCGCAGATGGCACAAGCGGCTCCCTCCGAGGAGGAAATAGCAGCCGCCAAGGCGGCCGAAGAAGCCGCTTCGATGAGTGTCGCCGAGATTGAGGTCAAACTGGCCGAAGTCAACGCGACTGCAGCCACTGCGACCCAGAATGCGCAGATTGCCGGCGAAGACCTCAACGAAGCCCAGATCGCGCTGAACGCGGCAACCGCGACAGCTAACAAGGCCTCAGCCGACGCCGACGCTGCCGAAGCTGCGTTCCAGGAGGGCAAGCAGCAGATCGCCTCCGTCGCCCAAGCCACCTACCGTAACGGCGGTGGGTCCCTCGACGCCATCGCCCCCTACCTGGACGCCGACGGCCTGCGTGGCGTCGAAACCAAAAAGGTCGGCATCAACTCCTTCTCCTCGTCCGCCGAGGCGAAGATGCAGAACGTCGCCGCCCTCGAACAAGTCGCCAAGGTTACCCGCGACGCAGCAAACACCGCGCTCGATAACCAGAAGAAGGCCACCGACGAGGTTCAGGCTCGCACCGATGCCGCCAACAAGGCCGCTACCGACGCGCAGACTCAGGCCAACATCGTTGCCGCCCAGCGCGACGCCTACGTCAAGGAGCTGGCCACCAAGCAGAACACCACCGTCGACCTGATCAACCAGCGAGAGGCCAGCCTCGCCGCTGAACGCACTGCCGCCGAACGTGCTGCCGCCGAGCAGGCCTCCGCAGCCGTCGCCGCCGCCGACAGCCAGCGCCGCGCCGACACCCCTGCTCCCGCGGCCGATGCAACTCCCGAGGCCCCTGCCTCGTCCCCGGCCCCCGACGCGTCGGCTGCACCCGCTGAGGAAGCGCCCGCTCCCACACCCGCTGAAGAAGCGCCCGCCCCCGCACCCGCTGAAGAAGCGCCCGCCCCTGCGCCCGCTGAGGAGGAGCCCGCGCCCGCGCCCGCGTACGAAGAACCCGTGTATGAGGAGCCTGACGACGAGGAACCCAGCTACTCCTACGGCGGCGCGTCCACTGCGATTGCCACGGCCATGACCTACCTGGGTGTGCCCTACGTGTGGGGTGGCGAATCCTACGGCGGCGTCGACTGCTCCGGCCTGACGATGCTCGCATGGGAGAGTGCCGGCGTGGACCTGCCACACCTCTCGCGCGCGCAGTACGGCTACGGCACGCACGTGTCCCTCGGTGACATGGAGGCGGGCGACCTGATCTTCTGGTCCTCCGATGGCACCCAGTCCGGCATCTACCACGTCGCCCTGTACCTGGGCGACGGCGAGATGATCGAGGCTCCCACCTTCGGTGTGCCCGTGCGCGTGACCGGCGTGTATAGCTGGGGTTCACTCATGCCTTACGCCGTGAGGCTCTGATCCTACTCGTTGCGGGGGCCGCGCAGACTGAGTCTGCGCGGCCCCCCGTTTTGCATGGTGATGTGAGTGTTGCCATGGCTGCCGTGGTCGTGCGTATTGTCGGGTGCTTGTGTGAGCTGATGGTCTTGTCGGCTGATTGTTGCGTCTGAGGGGTCCTGGGCTGCGTGGGCGTCGGGGGTTACGTGGGGGCGGGCACCCGGGGTGCGGGTACCTGCGCCGCGCGGGGCGACCCTGCGGCGGCCTCGACTAGCATGGACGCATGCAGAACTCAACGACCGTTACTGATCCTCGGAAGGACTCGCGCGCGAGCGGCGAGAGCACCCCCAGGGTCCTCGATAACTCGGCGAAGCGCTTCATGCGTTTCGTCCTGGGGTTGATGGCGCTTGGTGTGTACTGGCTGATCTGGACCTCCAACTGGCGGGAGGCGTGGGGTGACTGGTCGATGCGAGGCAAGATCGGGGCGGCAGTCCTGCCCGTCGGCTTCGTGCTTATCTGGCTGCCGATCATGTGGGCGGCGTTGCGTTGGGCGATCCGCGATCTCATCAGAGTTCGGCGTTTGCCCACGCGGGGAAAGCATGCGAAGAAGCCGCGGCCACGGCTTGCCATCATTTGTTTCCTGATATCCGCCGGTATCCTTGTCGGCGTCGTGTATCCGTCGTGGAATCAACACCTGACGCTCGCCCAGGACCTGTGGGAGGGGCCTGTGCGCCACGAGCGTGTGGCGTGCGAGGCCTTCAATGATGGGAACGGCAGCGTCTCACCGAAGAGCAGGTCCTGGAAGTACCTCCAGTTCAGGCTGGTCGGGGATGACGGTTATTCGCAGAGCTTCCGCTTCAAGCGCGTGGATCTCGATAAAGAAACCGACCGTCAGGGCAGCCCGTTCAATACCATCCTGGGCGCGTGCGAGTCACCGGAGATGCGCATGAGTGTGTCCGTTTATCCGCGTACGGGCGTCATTTCCGAGGCCCGGGCGAGCAAGTAGCCAGAAACTCGGGGATACGATGCGGGCATGAGTGTCGATGTTCCACAGCCGCCGACCTCTCCGCCGCCGAGCGCGTCCGCGCCGAAGGGCTGGAAGCCGAAAGGATGCGGAACTGAGGCTGCGTGGGCTGTCTTGATGACCGTGGTCGTCGTAGCTTACGTCTGTGTGTGGGTGCTCGCGTGGAAGCAAGACCTCGGCGCGGTTGCGCTTGACGGGCGGGTTCGTTTCATGTGGGTCCCGATCATCTTCCTGATCGGCTGGGTTCCCCTGTTTCTACGTTCACTCGAGTGGCCCGTGGCCTTCATCCGCGAGTGTCGCCTAGCGACGATGGACCGATACACGTCGCTTCTCCTGGCCGTTGTCAGTGTTCCGGCGCTCATCGTCGTCCTAATCATCGGCTTTGTGTCGTATCGTTCCTACTCCTACGTAGCCCCCGCGCTAGCGGATCAGCGCCAAGGACCTGTGCGCTACGAGGCGGTGACTTGCGACGGTGTTTCGCGTGCGGTTGAGCGCACTAACGATGAGTCGCCGGACAAAGAGTACGCATACATGACGGTGACGAGTCCCGACGGTCTGCACCTGGATGTGCGCGTTAGTTCGGTCATGCTGGAGCGTCGACTGGGGGAGGGAGATGAACCGTACGTCGGTCTCATGAAGCTGTGCGAGGCACCGGGCACGTTCGTGAGCGCCGCGGTCTACCCGCGCACGCAGATTCTGGCTTCCCTTGGGCGATGATCTCCTCCGTGCGGTAGCTCGTCTCGGAGGTGGCGAGGCCGCGTCGGCTATTGGTGTTGAGGACACTACGTGTTGCTGGTGTAGTGACTTGTCGACTTGCTGGTGTGGGAAAGTCACGGTTACAGGTGGTTGTGCATGCCTCGCTTATGTAAATACTGAAGCATCGTGGGCGTGTGCGGCTACCCCATGATTTGTGACGGATCATCCGCGCGCGACAACGACTTGGACTCCAACGCGTCCCGCACGTGAACCC
>NZ_JAPWCL010000035.1:0-7553 GCF_041433955.1 Pauljensenia sp. 20925_1_25
AGCCTTTGTGGCAGTTGTGGCCTTTGGTCCGATCATCGATGAAGCCTGTGAGATCGTCGGCGGTCGTATCTGCCAGATCGCAAAGCTACGCTATCTCGTGCGTTGCTTCCTTAGCCACTGCGGTCCTGCGCGCTCACCGGGTACACGGATAGGTTGTTGCTTCACGGATAGGTTATGAGCATACGGATAGCTTATTAACCTATCCGCGTGGCGATAACCTATCCGCATCGTCGCAACCTATCCGCGTGCGGAGATCTATCCGCGCGGCTGCCCGCCCGCTCGCTGTCCGCGCCGCGAGCTTCGCTCGGTGCGTAGCCTCGAAGCCCGGCCAGGCCCTGCCGCCCGCCCACGGGTGCCGCAGCCTGGCCCGCGTCTCGCAGCCGCCCGTGCCCTCCGGCCCCTCCGGTGCCCTCCACGCCGACGGTCGTGGGGGTTTGCACTACACGAAGCCTTCTGGCGGCGTGTCGCCGACGTGTCGGAGGCTCGTGTAGTGCAATTCCCCCGATTGGTGACGGCGAGGCCGCGACTTGAGGCGGTGTGGCGCCCAAATCGCAGACCACTTTGGTGAAAAACGCTGAAAATGGGGTGTTGTGGGCGAGGTGGTCTGCGTTTTGGGCGCGGCGGTGTTCTGGCAGGATGTGCGTGCTCGCATGCGAACCCGCTATTGCGAGCGGTAACCCGCTATGTCGCACGTTAACCCGCTATTTGAAGTGTGGGCAGGGCTGCCCAGGCTCGTATTAGCGGGTTAACGTGCGGAACAAGGGGCCCGCACGCAGGTTATCGGGTTAACGTGCGGAACAAGGGGCCCGCGTGCGGGTTAGTGGGTCCACGTGTGGATGAACAGCCCTATGTGAGCCGAGGCCATACCCTGGTGTCCGGCGGCGCGAGGCGTCGTGGACACGGGAGGAGCAACATGGAGTACGTGGCTTTGCTGCGCGGTATCAACGTCGGCGGCAACAACAAGGTCGTCATGAGCGAGCTACGCGAACAGGTCGCCGCTGAAGGCTTCGCGAACGTGCGCACCTACATCAACAGTGGCAACCTCCTCTTTGAAGCTGAGGCTGATGTCCCGCGTGACGAGGTGGCGGAGGCCGTCGAACACGTCTTGGCGCGCCGCTACGACTTCCCGATTCGACTGGCCCTCTTGACGGGGCAGGATTACCTCGCGGAACTGCGGAGCCTGCCCGACTGGTGGCATGGTGCGGTCGCCCGCCGCGACGCGCTCTTCTACACGCGGGGCCTCGACCGAGGTCACGTGCGCGAGCGTATCGAGGCCATGGAACTAGGTGACGAAGCCCTGTACTTTGGCGAGCATGCCGTGTTTTGGGGCAAATTCGACGAGAAGAACTTCCTGAAGACCGCCTACCACAGGCGTCTCCTACGCGAGGACTTCTACCGGCAGGTGACGATCCGCTCCGGCTCGACGGTCGAGAAAATCGCGTCGTTGCTCGCGCGTGACTGACGTGTATCCCGTCCGGGCTGACGCGGTGGACGAGGCCGTGGCGAGTGTCGGCGCATAGGGGTGTGGTGTGCGTGAGGGCAGAGTGGGGCTGATGCTCGCGGGGGACTGACGTGTATCCCGTCCGGGCTGCGTGATTGACGAGGCCGTGGCAGGGTCCGGGTGCGTGCCTGACATGGGGTCGGTTCGGAAGAGACGAGGATGCAGTGGGGTCTCCGTGGAATATGCATGTCAGAGCGTGATTTTGGCCCCCGGGCGCGCCGCTGTGGCCCCGATGTGGCCTGAACGCCGTACCCTGGTGTCAGTTCACGAGACAACGAGGAGACACCATGGCCTCACACAGCGGGCGCCCCGGCGCCATCCGTAAGAAGGGCACCAAGAAGGGCGCGCAGGTCGGCACCGGCGGGCACTCGCGCCGACGCCTCGAAGGCAAGGGCCCGACGCCCAAGGCTGAGGACCGCACCTACCACCCGGCCTACAAGCGCAAGGTCAAGCGCGAGGCCCGCGAGGCGCAGGAGGCCGCGATTGCGCGCGCTCGCGCCAAGTCGTCGATCCGCGTCAAGCCCGGCCACGAGCTGATCGCCGGTCGCAACCCGGTCGCCGAGGCCGCCCGTGCCTCGGTCCCGATTGAGCGCGTCTTCATCCTCGACAACGTGAAGGATGATCGCGTGGAGGAGGTTGTGCGCCTCGCGAGTGCCATGGGTGCCCCCGTGTACGAGGTCACCCGTCGCGATCTGGATGTCGCGACTGACGGTGCCGTCCACCAGGGCGTTGCCATCGAGGTGCGCGGATACGAGTATGCCGATGCCTCGGACCTGATCGCCGGGTCGCTCCAGCAGCTGGGCCACCCGCTCCTCGTGGCCCTCGACCAAGTGACGGACCCCCACAACTTGGGCGCGGTCCTGCGTAGCGCGGGCGCGTTCGGCGCGGACGGCGTCATCATCCCCGAGCGCCGCAGCGCGGGCGTGAACACGACCGCGTGGAAGGTGTCAGCCGGTGCGGCTGCGCGCGTGCCCGTGGCTCGCGCGACGAACCTCGTGCGCGCCCTCGAAGAGGCCAAGGCGGCCGGATACTTCGTGGTTGGCCTCGACGGCGGCGGTGACGCGCCCCTGCGTGGCCTGTCGCTGGCGGACGGCCCCCTCGTCATCGTGACCGGTGCCGAGGGCGCGGGCCTGTCCCGCCTCGTGCGCGAGACCTGCGATCAGATTGTGTCGATCCCGATCGCGTCGACCGTGGAGTCTCTCAACGCGGCCGTCGCCACGGGCATTGCCCTGTACGAGGTGGCTTCCCTGCGCGCGCAGGGCTGAGCTTTTCCCTGTCGTGACTCTCGCCGCGGGCGCTGACCAGCGCCCGCGGCGAGAGTGATTTCATCGCTCAATGCTTCACGGGCGGATCTCTGTGTTCGCCGAGCGACGCATCTTGGCAAGGGAGTCCGCCCTGAGAATGCTGTCGTTGGGCAGGTCGTTCTGGTTCACGTAATGGGGAACATCGAGCAGGATATTCTGTTCGGCGAGCTTGCGTTCGAGCCATTGGAATGCCTCGTCGATCTGGTCGTCAGATCGGAATGCGCGCTTGGTCACCTCATCGGTGAGGAAACACCACAGCTGCGCAGCCTCCTTCTCCTGATCGGGCAGCGTGCGGGCTGCGACCACGATGCGGCATTTGCCGGGCTTCGGTAGGCGCTCCTTGCGCCAGGCCTTTGCCGCGAAGCCCGACACGAGTCCGCCAACCTTGTCCGCGACGCTGGTTGCACCCGAGTACGCGACGCTGCCAGCGAAGCTGACGACCTCGCCAACCGTATCGGTGACTGCGCGAAGGCCCTCGGGTACGGTTTCCTCGTATGCCATATGGAGAAGCGTCCCAGCGTCGCTAACAACGTCGCTAACCGCGCCCATCAGATCGGGAAGGCCAAGGGACGGCTTCTCCGTTGCTCTGCTTGAGGCGTCGACCGTGATTTCCGTGCCGACCCAGCCGCGGCGTGCAAACTGCTGGGGCATGCCGTGCGTTTGCTCGCGTACGCCAATCGTCACCCACAGGTCGAGGCACCGCCTGACCGCGTCCTCGGGGGAGCCGGTGACCGTGTAGACGCCCAGAGGCGGACGACGAAAGAGGCTCCCGGTCCACGAGGCCGGGGGAGTCGTTGTCATCTTCATGCGTGGTTCTTCCTTCGAATACTCTGTTTGGCGGCACGCCTCATCGTGAGGATGCCGTCCATCGCAAACGGGTGGTCCTTGGGGAGGTCGCCGCCGAAGAAGAAACGGGGCTCTTCCAGCAGCAATCCTTCGACCTGAAACGTCAGGGCGAAGTCTTGGAGGAACTGGCCCACGACTGCCGGGGTAGCGGGGGTGTCCCTGTGGCCCACGCGCGTGTCGAAGCACCACAGTTCGCTCGCGGGGCGGTCTCCTACTGCGCGCGAGCGTGCCGCGACCATGATCCGTGACGTCTGGCGGCGTGTGCTTCTCATCGGTTGAGAGGCGGAGACCGTGAACAGGTCGCTGCGCGCAATCGGGTCAATGATCGGAAACAGAAAAGCGCGCCAACTGTCGCTTCCGTCCGCGATTTCTGTGCCGACCCACCCGCGTTGGGCGAGCTGGCCGCTCATCCCCGGCGTTTCCTCCAGGACGCACCTCCACCTCGACGCCCAGTAGTCGACGCAGCGAGCGACCGCCTGGTGAGGGGCGAGTGTGACCAGTGCGCACAGGTAACGACGCGGGTTCAGGATCCGGCTCGGAGTGAGGGGTGAATTCGTGGTCATGAGCCGCCTCGGGGGACATGGTTCGTCGCCATAGCTACCGTCCTTTGCGTTCCTTTTTCGCGGCCTTGCGCATCGCTCCGAGAGTCCGCAGAGTTAGGGGAACGTTGTGCGGCATATCGCGGTATCTGAGGCGCTCGGGGGCGGTCATCATGAGTCCCTCGTTCCGGAAGGACTGCTCGACCCTCTCCAACATCGACGCGATGTAATCCTCTGCGAACATGGTCTCGTTGGTGGACGTGTAGTCGAAGTGACACCACAGCTCGCACATTGGTCTCATCCCGCCCGGGATCGGTCGGGCGATCACTTCGATGCGTGTCTTCTCAAGGAAGGCCCGCTTGACGCGGTCGGGTACCGCCCGTGGGAACAGTTCGGCGATGATGCCTGTCGTGGTGGTCGAGGCAATCGCATCGACGAGAAAAGCCTTCCCGGTGTTCCCGGTAGCCAGCTCGGTGCCTACCCAGCCGATTCGCGCGAATTGTTCGCGCATACCGGGCGTTTCGGCCCGGATGCCGTTCTTGTGTAGCAGGGCGACGCAGCGCGCCACGGCCTCGTCGGGGGACACGGCCAGGCGAAAGACCGTAAACGGGTACGCAGTGAGCGAGAGGCTGCGGCCGACACTGGAGAATAACTGTTTCATGGGTGTCCTGAGCGTCGGAAATGGAGAGGGCTGGTGCCGGTCGCCTTGCGTGCCGCGCGGTGCATCGTCGCGATGCCGGCGTCGGAGAGGGGAGAATCCCCGGGAAGTTCCTTCTTTTTGACGAGGCGTGGGGGACCCAGGAGGACCCCCTGGCGGGTGAGCGTCTGAGCGAGCTTATCGAACGCGCGGTCGAGGGGAGCCTTCGTCAGGCGCGGACCCCGAATCGTGTCGTCCCAGGGGAAACACCACAGCTCGGACCTCGGGTGGCTTCCAGGGACTGGGCGAGCGGCGACGATGAGGCGCGTCCAGTCGATCGGCTTGCGCATCGGCTCCGTCAGGTGAACGGCCAGCAACGCAATTCCGAGGCCGGGGGCAATCGCGCCGAGATCGCCCAGATCCGCGTCGGGTCCGGATCCACGGCGGTGACCGATCACGATCTCGGTGCCCGTCCAGCCGCGCATCGCGAACTGGTCACCCATCCCGGGGGTCTCGGAACGGATACCGACGGTCGCCCAAAAGCCCATGCACCGCTCGAAAGCCTCGCGCGGCGGGCACGATATGTCGAACACAGTCATCGGGCGGAAAGCAAACAGAGCACTCATCAGTCTCCCTGAGAACGCGGCGTCGTAGAGGAACTAGTGTGCCCAAGCGCGCGTCCAGCAGTGAGCGCGAACCCGGCCACGGCCTCGTCCCTCCGTCGTGTGGTGGTCTCAGGCTAGCAGCGCGAGCGCTCCGCCCAAACACCGAGCCGCTACCATGGCCCCCATGAGTGTCCTCGGAACCATTATCGTCGGCGTTGTTATCCTCCTGGGAGTCATCGGCGCCGTCGTCCAAGTCTGGCCCTCCGCGCCCCTCGTTGGCGGCGCGATCCTCGTGTGGGCGTGGCTGACCGGCACGTCCAGCGCGTGGATTGTTTTCGCCATCGCGGCGCTCGTACTGATCCTTGGCACAGTCCTCAAATACGTGATCCCCGCGCGCGGCATGAACAAAGCCGGGATTCCGCAATCCACGCTCGTGTGGGGCGCGCTCGGCGGCGTCGTCGGCTGGTTCGTCGGCCTGCCCCTCGGCCTCGTCCTCGGTATGATCGCCACGACCTTCGTCGTCGAATACCTGCGCAGCCGCGACACCGCCACCGCCTGGGCGTCCACCCTCCAGGCTCTCAAGGCCTTCGGCTGGACGATTGCCATCGAACTGATCGCCGCCCTGACCAGCGCAACCGCGTGGGGCATCGGCGTCGCCCTGGCCGCCACCGGGAACTGAACCGGGCCTATCGAGGTACCCCGGCCTCGTCGATCTCCGCTAATATGGGTCTGTTGCGCACACCCGCGCGACGGACCCAAACTTTACGGAGATACTCATGCCCGCCGTCATCGTGCTCGGCGCCCAGTGGGGCGACGAAGGCAAAGGCAAGGCCACTGATCAGCTCGGCCAACACACCGACCTCGTCGTCAAGTTCAACGGAGGAAACAACGCGGGGCACACCGTCGTCATTGACGGGGAAAAGTACGCGCTGCACCTCCTGCCCGCCGGAATCCTCTCCGAAGGTGTCACCCCCATCATCGGCAACGGCGTCGTCGTCGATCTGGACGTGCTCTTCGAGGAACTTGAGGACATCACCTCGCGCGGCGTCGACTGCTCGCGCCTGCTCATCTCCTCCAACGCGCACATCATCCCGCCGTACAACCGCCTCATGGACCAGGCGAACGAGCGTGCGCGCGGCAACAACCTCATCGGTACGACGGGCCGAGGCATCGGCCCCACCTACGCCGACAAGATGAACCGTATCGGCCTGCGTATTCAGGACCTCTTCCACCCCGAGGAGCTGCGCGCCAAGGTCGAAGCCGCCCTGGCCCCTAAGAACACCATTTTCGAGGCCGTGGACCTGCAGGTGCTCGACCCTGCCGAGGTGGCCGACCATCTCCTCTCTTTCGCGGAGCGCGTCAAGCCGATGCTGTGCGACGTGTCCCTCGTCGTCAACGACGCGCTGGACCGCGGCGAGACCGTCCTCTTCGAGGGCGGCCAGGCCACGATGCTCGACATCGACCACGGCACCTACCCCTTCGTGACCTCCTCCAACCCGACCGCGGGCGGCGCGCTCACCGGCTCCGGTGTGGGTCCGACCCGCATCGACCGCGTTGTTGGCGTCGCCAAGGCGTACACGACCCGCGTCGGTGAGGGCCCGTTCCCCACGGAGCTGGATAACAAGGTCGGCGAGGCTCTGCGCACCAAGGGCGGCGAGTTCGGCGTGACCACGGGTCGCCCGCGCCGCACCGGCTGGTTCGACGCCGTCGTCATGCGCTACGCGACGCGCATCAACGGCCTGACCGACATCTGCCTGACCAAGCTCGACGTTCTCTCCGGCTACGAGACGATCCCCGTGTGCGTCGCCTACGAGGTCGACGGCGTGCGCACCGAGGAAATGCCTCTCGACCAGGCTGGCTTCGAGGCCGCCGTGCCCGTGTACGAGGAGCTGCCCGGCTGGAGCGAGGACATCTCGCAGTGCCGTTCCTTCGACGAGCTGCCGCAGGCCGCCCAGGACTACATCAAGCGCCTGGAAGAGTTGTCGCGCTGCCGCATCCAGTCCATCGGCGTGGGCCCGGGCCGCGAGGCGACCATCGTGCGCTACCCGCTCATGTGAGAGGGGATGACAGGGTGAGGGCCGGTGCCGCGCAGCGGTGCCGGCCCTCACCCTATGCGCGGGA
>NZ_JAPWCL010000036.1:0-7150 GCF_041433955.1 Pauljensenia sp. 20925_1_25
CCATCGGTCACGAGCCAGCGTTCATTTTGCCATGTCATGTAGAGCGCGAAGCTTACAGTATGTTCGTTATTGCTAATTGTTATTCTCTGCCTTTTGCATGAAACTCCGTCGGTAGTTGTGACATGGAATAGTGTTCCGATAGTGTTGGGTTGTGCCCCTAGTTCTTCTGTAACAGGTTCGACCTTCACTATTTTTGTCACTTTTGATTCATTGCCATACGCCCAACCGTCTGTATAGAGTCCATTGATGGCGTCGATGTGTCCATCGGCGAATGGGACTCCCTCGACGGACAAGCTAGCTAGGGATTGTGTGTCTCCGGTGTTCCAGGCGTAGGAAAGGGTTGCAATATAGTGTTCGGCTGCGAGTTCTGCGCCCCTCTCGGTGTTCTCCTTGGCCTCCTCGGGTAGTTCTGGTTTGGTGTAGGTAGATGCGGCGTGTTCGGCGGGGCGCACGAGCACGCCGTCGGGTCCGATCTGGTAGCCACCCGACATCGCAGCCTCGGTGGAACTCGACGCGGATGGTGCGGGCCTGGCGGCTGGCGTCGTGGCCGCGACGGTGGGTTTCTCACCCCACGCGTGCCACCATCCCTCTGCGACGCCGTTGATGTAGACGGCGAAGACTGCCCCAACGACAAGCACAACGTAGGTGACGCGCATCCCCCAATAGAACGGCTCAACGTGCAGCCAGGCCCGCACCCTGGCCTTCGCGCCCTTGGGCCGGTTGGCTTTCGCGTCGGCTCGATAGTCGGCCCACCGCTGACGCAGCGTGTATTTGCGCGGCATGGATTCTCGCCGGAACTGCTCCTCGTCCTCCTCAGTGACGGGCCGCTCGGACAACGGTGGAACCATCATGTTCTCTCAACCTCCACGATGAGGTAGCTCTCCTCCAGCGCACCCCCACCATCGGAAGCACGCCCTGTTAAGAACACAGGCTACGCCCAGAACCAACATAAAACACTAAAAATATGAAGTAACTATGATGCACATCCTCCCGAAATTTGATGATGGGCGGCGCAAATGTGCGGCTTAAGGACAAATCGCTCGTCTGACCTTGTCAAACATTGATCGATGTGCGCGACGCTCGCATCTGATACAGGTGAAACTGTGGGCCAGTATGTGGACAGTGCTGCCCATAAGGTTCAAAAGGGTGTCATTTGGCGACATCTAAGGCTTCTGATCGAAGGAACGGAGTGTGCGTATGCAGCGAGTTCCTCGATGGGAGAGTGCTCCCGTACCATCAATTGTTTCACGTGAAACATTCTGACAAGAGATGCGTTGATCCGCGTCAATCTGGGTACAGTGGTCGCGTTGCACAGCCTGTGAGGCATGTGCCGTGTATACCTGTCCCCATGAGGAAGCGTAGCAACCGAGCGGATGCAAAGATGAAGGCCGACCTCCAACGCTGGCTCATTGAATCTGGGGAAGCTGAAGAACTCGTGGCTTTCCTCCGCGAGGAGCGAGCGCCTCATCCTGTGTCCCCGACGCGAGTGGCCGTAACCACGAGCCTCGACGTCGATATGTTCGACGCCATGATGGCTCGCGCGGCCAGTGAAGGTATCACGTCACGGTCGGGAGCTCTCCGCGCCGCGGTGCGTGAGTGGGTGAGTGACGTCGAGTGCCTGCCTGAGGCACATCAGAATTGACGAGGCCGTGGCACGTCCCCGGGTCACGGTCGGCGTGTGGGTCGTCAGGGTTGACGAGGCCGTGGCACCTCCACGGATCACGCGCGACGCGTGGACAGATGGGTGTGCCACAAAGACAGGAACTCCGCCCTCATGTACACATGTGACTATGACGAAGCGTGACGATACAAGCATGGCAGAACAGAACGCCGAAATCCGCCGGTGGGCAGAGGAGAATGGCCTGTTGCTTGGGTCGAGGCTGGGCCAGCAGCAGGACGTGGTGGAGCGAGTCGGTCCTCAAGTACCAATCGTCGAGGTTACGGTGACTATCGACGAGGACGTGTACGAGGCGGCGATGCTGCGCGCAACCTACGACGGATACGACAACGCGTCCGAGGCCATTGAAGCGGCGCTCCGAGAGTGGACGCGAGGGTACTAGGCCCGCCGAGATGCATTCCGCTAGTTGTGACGGCGTCTCAGGGGGAGTCGCCCGTTATGAGGATGCTGTGCGACACGTCGGTGGTTTTCTCGGCGGTGATATTAGCTGTGATTATGATTCGACAGGGAAGAGTGGTTCGGAGTTCATCGCTCGGGGCCTGATTTCAGTGTTGAATGTCAGATGAGCGAGGGAGCACATGGACGCAATCGATGCGTTGATTGACGCTGCGCAGACTTTCTACGACGACGCGCGCACGAGCGAGAATGGGCGCTCGCGCTCGTGGGAGCATTGCTATCGCGTGTTTCGAGATGCGCGGACTGACCCGTCCCCGGACTACGACTATTTGAGCCTGCACCTCGCCTTCTACCTGGCGAGCTGGGGGATGTATCGGGGCTCGTGCTTCCTGCTTCAGAAGGACTACAAGGTGCTGTCGCCCATCGTCGAGGAGGTCCTGAAGCCCGAATACGACTGCCTGTTTGGGGTCGCGTGCGTGGGGCTGCGGGAGCCTGAGGTTCAGGCGAGGCTCATAAAGGTGTACGCCTACATCGCCAAGTATTTCCGGCCGATCCGCGATGAGGCCGCAGGGCGAGCGGTTGCGTCTTCTGTGTCCCCGGTTCTCATCACGAAAATCCTCATGGGAACGCTTGGCTGCGTGCCCGCGTATGACAGATTCTTTCAGGATGGCGTTGCGACATACAAGGTGACGACGCAGGAATACAGCCCGGAGTCCGTCCTCAGGCTCGTGGACTTCTACGAGGAGCACAACGACCGCCTCGAGGAAGCGCGGCGAGGAATGCGGACTGAAGACCTCATCTATCCGCAGATGAAGCTGCTCGACATGGGGTTTTGGCAGGTTGGATTCGAGAAGGACGCTGGGGACGCCAAGTGACCCGTCACTGAACGTCTGTGGGGTCGACGACGCCGAGAATCTCGGTCACCGCCGACCCCACCAAGAGTCGCTCATAACCTCGATGCGGCACGTGCCACCCGCTGTGGAGACGGAGACAGCGGGTGGGCACCCAACGGAGGCCTCGACAAGGAGGCCACCGTTGGGTGCAATCGAGGAGGAGGCGCGATCATGGGCGCGCGGGCAACACCGCCTGTCCGATCCTGGTCTTGACGTCCCCGACCTCCCCGGAGAGAACGTCGATGACGGCATTCATGAGCGGCAGCTGCTCGCGAAGCTCCGGGGCGTGCTGGTCGACGAACTTCTGCGCCAAACCGGCCGCAGGAACGCCTTCAACGGTCTGCTCCAGGCGAGCCATCTCCTCGAGCGCTTCCTTCGGCCCTTCGCCGCGCCCGATGCGTACGCCGTAGAACTTGTTGCGCCCGGATAGGCCCGTCACCTCGAGGTCGCCGACACCCGGGAGGCCGAATGCGGTCGTCTCGTTGGCGCCCTGTGAGGTGCCGAGGATCGACATCTCCCTCACGGCCTCGTTAAATGTGGCCGCCTTGAGGTTGTGGTGCGGGACGCCGGTCTTCTCCTGGAGGCCGTCGGCGATGCCGAGTGCGATCGCGAAGACGTTCTTCATGGGAGCGCAGATTTCCACGCCGGTCTCGTCGTCGGTGGCCTCGATGGCGTAGTTGTCGGTGCGAATTGCGCGCGCGTACTTGATGGCGACGTCGAGGTCCTTGCACCCGAAGATGGTCGCGGTGGGTTCCCGCGCGGCGCACTCGTTCGCCTTCACGGGACCCGCGACAGCGATGATCGGAGGCAGGTTGTCGTAGCTCTCGTCCGCCGCGATGCGCCGGATCGAGTCGGGCAGCGCCATTTTCACGACCTGCTCGACGCCGACGGACGCCACGGAAACGATGACGGTATCCGCGCCATCCAGGGCCTCGTCGAGTTCGGAGGAGCGGTAGAGGGTGACGCCCTGCGCGAAGGGCTGGTTCGTGCGCGGGTGGTTCTCGCCTCGCTCGATCGCGTCGAGGAGGTGATCGTCGAGCCACGTTCCCCACAGCTGCACGTCCCAGCCGGCGTCCGCGAGCGGCGTGCAAATCGCCGAGCCCATCGCTCCGGCGCCAAGGACGGTAATGGTAGACATTGTTTCTCCTTGCGATTCCTAGAGTTCTGCCTTCGGTGATTCGGGCTTCGTCGAGGGGGACTTGCGCGAGAGCTCGTAGAGGTCCTCGAACACGTCCTTCAGCTTCGGATAGAGCGGCTCTTCAGAGTTGGGTGTGGGTGGAGGCGTCTAGGCCTCCTGCGATGAGGAGCATTTGGAGTTGGTAGTTGGTGGGGTTGCGGTAGCCTCTGGCGGTGCGTCTTCCTAGTTCGATGATTCCGTTGATGGCTTCTGTGGGGTGCGTTGCTTGCTCTGTCGGTGTCGAAGTAGGCGTCGAGTGCGTCCTTCCATTTGCGTAGGGTGGTTCGCCCCTAGGCGTGCGATTTCGGGGATGGGACAGGCTGGTAGGCGCTGGATGAGGTGTGTGGCCAGGCGTCGGCCTTGGGTGGGTGTGTCTTGGTGGAAGACCTCGCGCACTTGCTGGGCGCAGTGGTAGGCGACTTCGACACTGATGTGTGCCTCATCTGCCGTGAAGGCCTCACGGAGTCGTTCTTGTTGGCGGGGGGTGAGCTTGCGTGTGTGAGGCGCGCAAAAGAAGCCGGATTTGGTAGAGGGAGTCACCCTTGCGTCCGCGGTGACCCAGGGTGTGTTGCTGGACGCGGCGACGCACCTCACCTGGAGCGTCGCCAGCGAGCTTGACGATGTGAAAGGTGTCGAGCACGCTGGTGGCGTCCTGGGAGCAGGCCAAGCGATGGCGTTCTTACTGTCTCCCCCTTGGAGGGGTCTAGAGTCGCGATCTGGATACCGGAGCGAAACTGTTCGCCGCGCTCTTCTAGCCAGTTCTCATGCGCGGTGCCAGACCTGCCTGGGACCAGGTCCAACAAGCGGGCTGTGGGATGATCCTCCCCTCGCGTCAGGTCCACGATGCCGGTGAGCTCACGTGGGTCTCGTCGGCGTCGGTCCTGGTGATGCCATACGTGCTCGTCACCCCCCAGCACCCGCACGCCTGCGAAATGGGCGGGGTCATCAGATGCGGCTTGCAGGCGCGGCTTGATGTGGGACCACGCGGTGTTCCACGTGGTTCCTAACTGGCGGGCCAGCCCCGCGATAGTGGCTCCTTCGAAGCGTAACTGTCGGATCGCCCAGCGGATCGCCCGGGCGCCCAAACGCGCCCTGGGGGCACACACTGAGTGGTTCTGCTCGATGAAGGTCGCGATCTGGCAGGTGTGTTCGCGGCATATCCAGCGTCGCTTAAACCATCGGATCCGCGCCGGGACCCCGGCCCAGGGCGCGTCGATCACCTCCACCACCATACGCCCGTGGCCTTGAGCGATTCAGCCCCCACCCAGGGCAGCCAGCAAGGCAATCACAGGACTCTATGTCGAGCACCAGAGCATCTGGGGTGCGAGCCACGCTCATCAGATGGAAGCCCTCCAAACCGACGAGCAGATCACACCGATCACAACGATCAAGCGACACAGAACATCAGCAGGTAGGGTGAGACACCGCCCGAGGTCCCTTGACGACAGCGGGGGTAGAAGTCCGCTCATCATCACGGACCTCAACCTCTACCCGCAACCCCCGACCAACACCCACTCACCCACACACAACTCGGAAGAGCCGGTAGAGCTTGCGCTGGATTTTGGCGACGTCGCAGTACTGCTCGTGCTTCTCCATGTCGGGTTCGATTGTTTTGCCGTATTGCGCCATCTTCTTTGCGGTGGCGGCGACGTCATGCTCGCCGTAGATGCCCGTCGAGGCCATGGCGAGGACCGCCGCACCGAGCGCGGAGATCTCGTCCTGGGTGCACACGGTGATGGGCAGGGCGGTGGTGTCCGCCATGATCTGGCGCCACAGGAGGGAGCGCGTGCCGCCACACATCGCGCGCAGTCCGGTGAGCCTCACACCGGTGCCCGCCTCGATCGAGTCGAGGTTGTAGCGCATTTCGAATCCGATGGATTCGAGGATGGAGCGGTACATGTGGGCGCGAGAGTGGGTGCCGCGCCAGCCGACGACGGCGCCTCGGGCGACGGAGTCCCAGTGGGGGATTGGACGGCGTTCCAGTAGGGGAGTGTCACGAGGCCTTCGCAGCCCGGGGGAATGAGGCTCGCAGCCTCGTCGAGGGCGGGGTCGGGTGCGCCGAGGAGCTTTGGATCGCCGAGGGTTTCACGGAACCAACCGGCCAGGTAGGAGCCGGAGGACTGGAGGACCTCGAACACGTAGTTGCCGGGGATGCCGGACACGTGGGTGCGGAAGACCTTGTCGTACTTGTAGACCGGCGAGTCGACGCCCGCGTTGACGGCCGTGCTGAGGTTGAGGAATCCGATCTCGGGATCGGCGGCGGCTCCGATGCCGGCTGCCTGGCCGTCGCCGAGGCCGGCGATGACGGGCACTTCGGCGATGCCCCGCTCCTCGGCGAGTTCTTTGCGCAGCGTGCCCATCTCGTAGGAGGGTTCGACGAGGTCTGCCATCTGTTCGCGGGAAACGCCCGCAATGTCGAGGAGTTCGTCGGACCAGTCGCGCTTCTGGATATCGAAGAGGCCGAGGGAGTCCGCGGCGGCCTGCGAGCTCACGGGGCGTCCGGTGAGCATCCAGGCGATGTAGCCGTGAACATCCATCACCCTGTAGGCGTCAGCGAAGATCTCGGGTTCGTGTTCCTTGACCCAGGCCATCTTGTAGATGGCGGGGGTGACGCCGGCTGGCTTTCCGGAGAGCTCGTTGATGTGTTCGCTGCCGTAGCGGCGGATTTGCTCTGTGGCGCGGCCGTCGAGCCACAGGATGCCGTTTCGGAGCGGTCGGCCGTCCTTGTCGAAGGGGGCGAAGGAATCGCGCTGGGGTGTGATGCCGATGGCTGCGATCCGGCTGCGGTCTGTCGGCGAGAGCTTGGAGAGCACCTCCCCGATGGTCGCGCGGCTGGTTTCCCACCAGCGGATGGGGTTGTGCTCGTACTGGTCCATCGCGGGGGTGTGCAGCTGAATGTTCTGCTTCGCCGTGTGCCAGATGTTTCCTTCTGCGTCGACGACGATCGCCTTCGTGGATGTCGTCGAGGAGTCGATTGCGACGACGAGAGGATCGTCTGCCAGATAC
>NZ_JAPWCL010000037.1:0-5578 GCF_041433955.1 Pauljensenia sp. 20925_1_25
GAGGGAGCTCCGCTGCGTCGCCTCCTGTCGCCCGGCTCTCGAGATGGTGTGTCGGTATCGTCCGTGGTTCTGTGGGGTCCACCGGGAACGGGTAAGACGACGCTCGCGTATTTGATCGCCAGGGCGTCGGGTCGACGCTTTGTTGAGTTATCCGCTGTCTCATCGGGCGTGGGCGACGTGCGTCGGGTCGTGGACGGTGCGCGCCGGACATTGGCGAGCAGTGGCGAGGAAACAATCCTCTTTGTGGATGAGGTGCACCGCTTCTCCAAGTCGCAGCAGGATTCGCTTCTTCCAGCGGTGGAGAACCGATGGGTAGTGCTGGTCGCGGCGACAACGGAAAACCCGTCCTTCTCTGTGATTGCTCCGCTGCTGTCTCGCTCGCTCCTTTTGACGCTGCGTCCGCTTGAGTCTGAGGCGCTTGAAGGTCTCGTTCGCCGGGCGCTGTCCGATGAACGTGGGCTTGCGGGCCGCTTCGCGATGACAGACGAGGCCGTGGCTGGGTTGGTTCGCTTGGCTGGCTCGGACGCCCGTAAGTCTCTGACGCTGCTGGAGGCGGCGGCTGGGGTGGCCAGCGATGACGGGTCCGGTGAGATCACGGTTGCCAGTGTCGAGGCTGCTGCTAACCAGGCGCTCGTACGCTGGGGGCGTGACCAGCACTACGATGTCACGAGTGCTTTTATCAAGTCGATGCGCGGATCGGACGTTGATGCGGCGCTGCACTACTTAGCGCGGATGATTGAGGCAGGGGAGGATCCGCGTTTCATCGCGCGACGTATCATGATAGCTGCCTCTGAAGAGATTGGGATGGCTGCGCCCGAGGTGCTGTCCACGTGTGTGGCCGTCGCGCAGGGCGTTGCTCTTATTGGAATGCCCGAGGCCCGCCTGCTTCTCGCGCAGGCTGTTGTTGCGGTGGCGACGGCACCCAAGTCGAACGCCACGTACCTGGCCATTGATCGGGCGTTGGCAGACGTTCGGAAGGGACGCGGGGGAGCGGTGCCCGAGCATCTGCGTGACGCTCACTACGCGGGGGCAAAGACGCTGGGGCACGGCGAGGGTTACCTCTACGCTCACGACCATCCGCATCATGTAGCTGCTCAGCAATATCTTCCCGACGACCTTGAAGATACCCGCTACTACGAGCCAACAGAGAATGGACATGAGGCGATCCTCACGAAGAGGCTTGCTGCCATTCGTAGTCTGTTGAAAAGACGCTAGGATAGAACAGTTGTCCGCACGAGCGGGCACCTGGGGCCTTAGCCGACGAACCGCTTCCGGTTCTGGAGTTGGCCCCATGTTGGGGATCCACCCTGACATGACATGAGAAACAGGAAGAAGATTTCATGGCAACGAATCGTTCCCGCAAGCAGGTGCGTGAGTCCCGCGCCCTCGGCCTGGCCCTGACCCCCAAGGCCGTTCGCTACTTCGAGAAGCGCCCCTACGGTCCCGGTGAGCACGGCCGTACCCGTCGCCGCCAGGATTCCGACTACGCCGTTCGTCTGAAGGAAAAGCAGCGTCTGCGCGCCCAGTACGGCATCCGTGAGTCGCAGCTGCGCCGCGCCTTCGAAGAGGCTCGCCGCACCGCTGGCCTGACTGGTGAGAACCTGGTTGAGCTGCTCGAGATGCGTCTGGACGCCCTCGTCCTGCGCGCTGGCTTCGCCCGCACCATCCAGCAGGCCCGTCAGGTGGTCGTTCACCGCCACATCCTCGTTGACGGCAAGATCGTCGACCGCCCCTCCTTCCGCGTGAAGCCCGGTCAGACCATCCAGGTCAAGCCCAAGTCGCAGACCACGGTCCCCTTCGAGATTGCCGCTGAGGGTATTCACCGTGACGTGCTGCCCGCTGTCCCCGAGTACCTGGACGTCGAGCTGTCCCGTCTGAAGGCGACCCTGGTTCGTCGCCCGAAGCGCGCTGAGGTCCCCGTGACCGTCGACGTGCAGATGGTCGTCGAGCACTACTCGCGCTGACGTTTGTCATAGTCGCGCCCCCGAGCTACGCGCTCGGGGGCGCGATTTTCTTTATCCCACAGTCTGCTTATGCGTGCCGATGTGCCCACAGAGGTGGGGACGGACTAACATGGGGCACTATGCGTACGTCTGAAATCCGCACCCGTTGGCTCGACTACTTCGAGAAGCAGGGTCATGAGGTCTGTCCTTCCGTCTCCCTGGTGTCCCCGGAGCCGTCGATTCTGTTTACGATCGCGGGCATGGTCCCCTTCATTCCCTACATCATGGGCGTTGAGCCTGCGCCGTGGCCCAGGGCTACGTCGGTGCAGAAGTGCATTCGTACCAACGACATTGACAACGTGGGTAAGACGACTCGCCACGGTACGTTCTTCCAGATGAACGGTAACTTCTCCTTCGGTGACTACTTCAAGGAAGGTGCTATTAACTTCGCGTGGGATCTGTTGACGGGTTCGCGTGACGAGGGCAAGTATGGCCTCGACGGAGACCGTTTCTGGGTGACGATTTGGGATGAGGACGAGGAGGCTCTCAACGTCCTGACGAAGCAGGTCGGCATGGATCCCAAGCACATTGTGCGCCTGCCGCGCGTGGAGAACTTCTGGGATACGGGCCAGCCCGGCCCCGCCGGCCCCTGTGCCGAGTGGCACTACGACCGTGGTCCCGCGTACGGCCCCGAGGCTGTGGGCGGCACCGTGGATCCGGGCGGCGACCGTTACCTCGAGGTCTGGAACCTTGTGTTCGACCAGTTCATGCGCGGTGAGGGAACCGGCAAGGACTACCCGCTCCTGGGTGAGCTGGACAAAAAGGCGATTGATACGGGTGCCGGCCTGGAACGTCTGGCCTTCGTCATGCAGGACAAGCCCAACATGTACGAGATCGACGAGGTTTTCCCCGTCATTGAGGCCGCCATGCAGATGAGTGGCAAGCGCTACGGTTTGGGTGCAGCCGGTCCCGAGGCCGGGGCAGCCTACGACGATGACGTACGTATGCGTGTCGTGGCGGACCACGTGCGTTCTTCGCTCATGCTGATCGGCGACGGTGTGCGCCCCGGTAACGATGGCCGCGGCTACGTGCTGCGCCGCCTGATCCGCCGCGCGGTCCGCTCGATGCGTCTCCTGGGTGTCGACGAGGCAACCATGCCTACCCTGCTCACCGCTTCGAAGGACGCGATGAAGGCCTCGTACCCTGAGCTGGAGACGAACTGGAAGACGATCTCCGAGGTCGCCTTCGCGGAGGAAGACGCGTTCCGCCGCACGCTCAGCGCCGGTACGACGATCCTGGACGCTGCGGTTGCGAGCGCGAAGGAGTCGAAGGGTGCCCCCGTTATTTCTGGTGCCTCCGCGTTCTCGCTACACGACACCTACGGGTTCCCGATCGATCTGACCCTTGAGATGGCCGCCGAACAGGGCGTGTCCGTTGACGAAGAGGGCTTCCGCACCCTCATGGCCGAGCAGAAGGAGCGTGCACGCGCCGACGCCCGCTCGAAGAAGACCGGACACACCGACGTCCGCGTCTTCCATGACATCGAAAAGGCGATGGGCGGCGGTTCGACGTTCCTGGGTTACACCGAGCAGGCATCCGAGGCCACGGTTGAGGCGCTTCTCGTCGATGGCGTGGAGGCCCCGGCAGCCACCGCTCCCTCTGAGGTTGAGGTGATCCTGGACCGCACCCCCTTCTACGCCGAGATGGGCGGCCAGCTGGCTGACCACGGTACGATTCGACTCGCGGGCGGCGGCGTCGTTGAGGTTCATGACGTGCAGGCCCCGATCCGAGGCCTGAGCGTGCACCGTGGCACCCTGACCGAGGGCGGCATGACGGTGGGGGAGAAGGCCTACGCCGAGATTGACGGCGAGCGTCGCCTCGCGATTGCTCGCGCCCACACCGCTACTCACATGGTGTACGCGGGCCTGCGCAATGTCGTGTCCGAGAATGCGGATCAGGCGGGTTCAGAGAACTCGCCGTCGCGCCTGCGTTTTGACTTCCGTCACTCGAGCGCGCTTGCCGGATCCCAGCTGAACGACATTGAGGCTCTTGTTAACGAGAAGCTCGCTGAGGATCTCCCCGTCACAACGGAGGTCATGAGCATCGAGAAGGCCAAGGAGATGGGCGCAATCGCTCTCTTCGGCGAAAAGTACGGTTCCGAGGTTCGCGTTGTGACAATCGGCGATGGCTTCGACCGTGAGCTGTGCGGTGGCACCCACGTGCCTACGACGGGCCATATTGGCCGTGTGACGGTGCTTGGCGAGGGATCCGTTGCCTCCGGTGTGCGCCGCATCGAGGCCCTCGTTGGCGACGGAGCGTATGAGTTCCAGGCGAAGGAACATGCGTTGGTCTCCCAGCTGTCTCAGCTTGTGGGCGGGCGTGCCGACGAACTTCCCGAGCGAATTGAGTCTCTGCTCATCAAGCTGCGCGAGTCCGAGAAGGAACTGGACAAGATCCGTACCGAGCAGGCGCTGCGCCGCGGCGGTGAACTCGCTGCTGCCTCCGAGCGCGTGGGTAAGGTCAGCCTCGTCGCCTCTGCCGTTGGTGAGATGCCGTCGGCTGACGCACTGCGTACGTTGGCTCTGGACGTTCGTGACCGCATGGGCAACGAGCGCGGTGCCGTCGTAGCGCTTGCCGGTCTTGTCGGCGGTAAACCTTCCTTGGTCATCGCGACGAACGAGGGTGCCCGTGAGGCCTCCGTTAAGGCAGGCGCGCTTGTGCGCGCCGTCGGTAAGTACATGGGTGGCGGCGGCGGTGGCCGCGACGATATCGCCCAGGGTGGCGGCACAAAGCCCGAGGGCATCCCGACCGCACTTGATGCGATTCGTTCGCAGATCGAGGCCCTGTGAGCCTGCGCAGGGGTATTCGCATCGGCGTAGACGTCGGCACCGTTCGTGTCGGCGTCAGCCGTTGCGACCCTGACGGCATCTTGACGATGCCGGTCCAAACGCTGACGCGCGCACCCGATCTGTCGGACCTGTCTGCCCTGGCCGAAATTGTCACCGAACACGATGCCATCGAGGTGATCGTGGGTCTGCCCAGGCACCTGCGCGGCGGCGAAGGAGTCTCCGCTAAGGGGGCGCGCAAGTATGCGCGCCGCCTCAAGAAGCTTGTGCCGGACGTTCGCGTCGCAATGGTGGACGAACGGCTGACATCGAACCAGGCGCATGCGCGTTTACGCGCGTCTGGAATTCCGGAATACGAACACCGCAGCGTGATCGATCAGGTTGCGGCACAGATCATCCTTGAACAGGCCCTTGAGCTCGAACGCATGAGCGGTCGCGCGCCGGGCGAGGAGATCATCCTCGAGACCAGCGAAGGAGCGAATCGATGAGTACGCCCCCCAAATATCCCTTCCGTTCGCGCCGCGAAATTCATTCCGGCCAGCGGAAGGTGTACTCCGATGCTCCGAACGAGGAACAGCTTTCGGCTCCATCCGACCCCACGTCGGCGCGCGGCAGCAGGGGGTCCGCACAGGCCTCGTCTGACCCTACGTCGGTGCGTGGCAGCGTGAGGCGTCCTCAGGCCTCGTCTGACCCTACGTCGGTGCGTGGCGGCGAGAGGCGTCCTCAGGCCTCGTCTGACCCTACGTCGGTGCGTGGCGGCGAGAGGCGTCCTCAGGCCTCGTCTGACCC
>NZ_JAPWCL010000038.1:0-5184 GCF_041433955.1 Pauljensenia sp. 20925_1_25
GGTTCGTATAGTGGTTGCGGCAGTTGATTGTTCGCTGCTTGTTGTTGCACCCGCACGCGTGGTGTGGGTGTTTGTTGTTTAGTGTTGGCCCATTAGTACCAGTCGGCTCGCGAGCACCTCGCGGTGCTTCCACCTCTGGCCTATCAACCCGCTCGTCTGGCGGGGGCCTCTCACCCCACGGGGGGGGCGTGGAAACCTCATCTTGGAGCAGGCTTCCCGCTTAGATGCTTTCAGCGGTTATCCCTTCCGAACGTAGCTAACCAGCCATGCACCTGGCGGTACAACTGGCACACCAGAGGTTCGTCCATCCCGGTCCTCTCGTACTAGGGACGGCCCTCCTCAAATTTCCTGCGCGCACAGAGGATAGGGACCGAACTGTCTCACGACGTTCTGAACCCAGCTCGCGTACCGCTTTAATGGGCGAACAGCCCAACCCTTGGGACCAACTCCAGCCCCAGGATGCGACGAGCCGACATCGAGGTGCCAAACCATGCCGTCGATATGGACTCTTGGGCAAGATCAGCCTGTTATCCCCGGGGTACCTTTTATCCGTTGAGCGACCACGCACCCACGTGCCATGGCCGGATCACTAGTTCCTGCTTTCGCACCTGCTCGACCCGTCGGTCTCACAGTCAAGCTCCCTTGTACACTTGCACTCGCCACCTGATTACCAACCAGGCTGAGGGAACCTTTGAGCGCCTCCGTTACATTTTAGGAGGCAACCGCCCCAGTTAAACTACCCACCAGGCACTGTCCCCAACCCGGATCACGGGCCAAGGTTAAGGTGACCGCTTAAACCAGAATGGTATTTCAACGACGACTCCACCACCGCTGGCGCGGCAGCTTCACAGTCTCCCACCTATCCTACACAAGTCCAAGCGAACACCAATACCAAGCTATAGTAAAGGTCCCGGGGTCTTTCCGTCCTTCTGCGCGAAACGAGCATCTTTACTCGTACTGCAATTTCACCGAGTTCGCGGTTGAGACAGCGGAGAAGTCGTTACGCCATTCGTGCAGGTCGGAACTTACCCGACAAGGAATTTCGCTACCTTAGGATGGTTATAGTTACCACCGCCGTTTACTGGGGCTTAAATTCACCGCTTCACACCCACAAAGAATGTTAACGGTTCCTCTTAACCTTCCAGCACCGGGCAGGCGTCAGTGCGTATACATCGCCTTACGGCTTCGCACGCACCTGTGTTTTTGATAAACAGTCGCTTCTCCCTATTCTCTGCGACCCCACAACCCAACACCCACGCACGGTGGGAGCAAGTCACGGGGTCCTCCTTATCCCGAAGTTACGGAGGAATTTTGCCGAGTTCCTTAACCACGATTCACTCGAACGCCTCGGTATACTCTACCTGACCACCTGAGTCGGTTTAGGGTACGGGCAGGTCATGCCCTCACGTCGAGGCTTTTCTCGGCAGCATAGGATCACCACAAGTCCACACACGCGTGTGTCCCTCATCAGTCCTCACCCTAATGCCCCCCGGATTTACCTGAAGGGCGGGCCACAACCTTAAATACGCACAACCATCGGCGCACTGCAGTTACCTGTCTGCGTCACCCCTGTTAACACGCTTGCCTACCATCACCGGGACCCCAAGACCCACACACACCACGCAACCCGAAGGTTATGTGGAGGCGCGGGCAAATTGGTTAGCACAATGACCTCAGCATGGGCGGTCACAACCTGGTACCAGAATATCAACTGGTTGTCCATCGACTACGCCTGTCGGCCTCGCCTTAGGACCCGACTAACCCAGGGCGGATAAACCTAGCCCTGGAACCCTTAGTCAATCGGCGCTGCGGATTCCCACCGCAGATTCGTTACTCATGCCTGCATTCTCACTCCCACACAATCCACCAGAAGTCACCTCCAGGCTTCACCTCATGCAGGACGCTCCCCTACCCAACAACACACCAACAACCAATAAACTGGCGCCAGCCACACGTGTTGCTGCCACAGCTTCGGCGGTACGCTTGAGCCCCGCTACATTGTCGGCGCAGAACCACTTGACCAGTGAGCTATTACGCACTCTTTCAAGGATGGCTGCTTCTAAGCCAACCTCCTGGTTGTCACCGCGACTCCACATCCTTTCCCACTTAGCGCACGCTTAGGGGCCTTAGCTGATGATCTGGGCTGTTTCCCTCTCGACTACGAAGCTTATCCCCCGCAGTCTCACTGCCACGCTACACCTAATGGCATTCGGAGTTTGGCTGACGTCAGTAACCCACAGGGCCCATCGGCCATCCAGTAGCTCTACCTCCACCAGGGACCACGCAACGCTGCACCTAAATGCATTTCGGGGAGAACCAGCTATCACGGAGTTTGATTGGCCTTTCACCCCTACCCACAGTTCATCCCCCAGGTTTTCAACCCTGGTGGGTTCGGTCCTCCACACAGTCTTACCTCTGCTTCAACCTGACCATGGGTAGATCACCCCGCTTCGGGTCTAGAACACGCGACAAACGCCATCTTTCAGACTCGCTTTCGCTACGCATACCCCACACGGGTTAAGCACGCCACGTATCACTAACTCGCAGGCTCATTCTTCAAAAGGCACGCCATCACCCCACAAGGCTCTGACGGCTTACAGGCACACGGTTTCAGGTACTATTTCACTCCCCTCCCGGGGTACTTTTCACCATTCCCTCACGGTACTATGCACTATCGGTCATCAAGTAGTATTTAGGCTTACCAAGTGGTCTTGGCAGATTCACACGAGATTTCACGAGTCCCGCACTACTCGGGCACCACATCCACACCACACGCCACCGGTCCACCTACACGACTCTCACGCTCTACGGTCAGCCATCCCAGACTGTTCAACTCCCAACAACATGCAATGCGACCCCCCGGCAGAAGGATCCAACATGGCCCCACAACACCAAACACGCAACAGCCGCCGCCTCTCACACGCATCTGGTTTAGCCTCCTCCGCTTTCGCTCGCCACTACTCACGGAATATCTTCTCCTACGGGTACTAAGATGTTTCACTTCCCCGCGTTCCCCCCACCACCCTATACACGTTCAGATGATGGTAACCCAGCACAACCCAGGTTAGGTTCCCCCATTCGGACACCCTCGGATAATAACGCTCGCTCGCCAACTCCCCGAGGCATATCGCAGGCCGCAACGTCCTTCATCAGCTCTTGATGCCAAGGCATCCACCGAATGCCCAACAAAACTAAACAAAACACAAAAAACAGTACAGAACAAATATGCTCGCAACCACTATACAAATCACAAACAACCCACCACACACACCCACACCCAAACCACACAAAGCCCAGGCAGGCTATGCGGGCAACCACCGTCACCGGCGGACGCTCACACGGTGTTGAACGTGAACCCGACAGTGTGCTCATTCGCTTCAAACTCTTATGCCCAACCCAAACACGCACCCACACCCACCACCAACAAACAGTGATGAACACATGCGAGCACAAGAAAACAACCAACACACCCACAACAGGCACGCTGATTGTTCCCCACAAAACTGGGCTCCCTAGAAAGGAGGTGATCCAGCCGCACCTTCCGGTACGGCTACCTTGTTACGACTTCGTCCCAATCGCCAATCCCACCTTCGACCACTCCCCCCACAAACGCGGTTAGGCCATGGGCTTCGGGTGTTACCAACTTTCGTGACGTGACGGGCGGTGTGTACAAGGCCCGAGAACGTATTCACCGCAGCGTTGCTGATCTGCGATTACTAGCGACTCCACCTTCATGGGGTCGAGTTGCAGACCCCAATCCGAACTGAGACTGGCTTTAAGGGATTCGCTCCACCTCACAGTATCGCAACCCTCTGTACCAACCATTGTAGCATGCGTGAAGCCCAAGACATAAGGGGCATGATGATTTGACGTCATCCCCACCTTCCTCCGAGTTAACCCCGGCAGTCCCCCACGAGTCCCCACCATCACGTGCTGGCAACATAGGGCAAGGGTTGCGCTCGTTGCGGGACTTAACCCAACATCTCACGACACGAGCTGACGACAACCATGCACCACCTGCACACGACCAACCAAATGCCACCACATCTCTGCAGTGCCGCCGTGCATGTCAAGCCTTGGTAAGGTTCTTCGCGTTGCATCGAATTAATCCGCATGCTCCGCCGCTTGTGCGGGCCCCCGTCAATTCCTTTGAGTTTTAGCCTTGCGGCCGTACTCCCCAGGCGGGGCACTTAAAGCGTTAGCTACGGCGCAGAAACCACGGGTGGCCCCCACACCTAGTGCCCAACGTTTACAGCGTGGACTACCAGGGTATCTAATCCTGTTCGCTCCCCACGCTTTCGCTCCTCAGCGTCAGTAACGGCCCAGAGACCCGCCTTCGCCACCGGTGTTCTTCCTGATATCTGCGCATTCCACCGCTACACCAGGAGTTCCAGTCTCCCCTACCGCACTCAAGTCAGCCCGTACCCACCGCACGCCCCCAGTTAAGCCAGAGAATTTCACGGCAGACGCGACCAACCGCCTACAAGCCCTTTACGCCCAATAATTCCGGACAACGCTCGCGCCCTACGTATTACCGCGGCTGCTGGCACGTAGTTAGCCGGCGCTTCTTTACCCACTACCCTCACCACAACCCACAGTTGCGGCTTGACCATGAGCGAAAGAGGTTTACAACCCGAAGGCCTCCATCCCTCACGCGGCGTCGCTGCATCAGGCTTTCGCCCATTGTGCAATATTCCCCACTGCTGCCTCCCGTAGGAGTCTGGGCCGTATCTCAGTCCCAATGTGACCGGTCACCCTCTCAGGCCGGCTACCCGTCAAAGCCTTGGTAGGCCATCACCCCACCAACAAGCTGATAGGCCGCGAGCCCATCCCCCACCAGAACAAACCTTTCCACCAACCCCCATGCGAAGGCCAGTGAATATCCAGTATTAGCACCCGTTTCCGGGCGTTATCCCAAAGAAGAGGGCAGGTTACTCACGTGTTACTCACCCGTTCGCCACTCATCCAACCCAACAAAAGCCAGGCCTTCAGCGTTCGACTTGCATGTGTTAAGCACGCCGCCAGCGTTCGTCCTGAGCCAGGATCAAACTCTCCGAACAAAAACAAAAACGTTAAAGCCCAGAAAAACCAACCAACCAAACAAACCAGGCCAGCCAGCAATCCCAACCAAAAACACTCAAAAACAAAAAACAGGCATAAAAAACAAACAAACACACTATCGAG
>NZ_JAPWCL010000039.1:0-4454 GCF_041433955.1 Pauljensenia sp. 20925_1_25
TCTGCGTACGACGATGGATATGGATACAACTGTTGTTGGTATGCCTCTTGATCGCGACTCTATTGAGCAAACGATGGAGCAGATCTGCTCTGTTGATGTCGGTGACGGAATGGAATACATCTTCGAGCGGGTCGAGTCAATCAGAACAGATGACGAATATCCAAATTGGCGTGCTTATATTATGGTCAGGTATGGAAGAATGAATGCGCCAATTAAAGTTGATATCGCAACAGGTGATTCCATCGTTCCTGTGGAGGTTGAGTATCCGTATCCGATGCTGTTCGAAGATCGCGCTATAAGGCTTATGTCTTATCCTGTGGCGACGATTCTCGCTGAGAAATTTGAAACGGTCATCAGCAGAGGTGTTGCCAATACATGTGGGAGGGACTTCTATGACATTTACGTATTCTTGAATACTCGTGCTGATCAGATTGAATATGGCCAGGTCAAGCGTGCCCTCGAGGCAACAGCGCGCAAAAGGGGAACGTCTGCTTTTGTTGCCGATTATAGAAGTCGACTAGAGAAGGTGCGGCTTTCCGATGATATGCTGGCAGTATGGGAGTCTTATGTGAGATCGGCACCTTACGCATCCGAAATTTCCTTCGATGATGTGGTGAGTGCCGCAGTGCGGCTTGGTAACTTGGTGTCTGCGTGATTTGCCATTCCTGGTAACCGGATGAAGGATTCATCATAGTTGAGTGTGAGGAGGAGGTGGCCTGAGATGGCGCCGCCCTCGAAGCGTAGCTGGCAGGTCGCCAAGGTGTTTAACAATGCCTGGATGTGCACGCCGCCGGGTTCTGCTCAGTGAAGGTCCTCACGCTCAACTTGGAAGAGAATTCCGCGCGCCGAATCGCGCTGAGGGGTATCGCGATGGAATCTGACGACATGTTTGTCGGGCACTGTGTCACCGCCTACGGAACCCTGGCGGACGGGGTGACCGCGGCGAATATGGAGGGGTGAGCGCCGCGGGCTAGTGCAGGAGTGGCGCCTGATCGGTATGGCTACGCGCGTGGCTCAGCCTCGGCCTCGTCCCGAAATCGTTTAAAGAGGCCGGGAGGCGCTGTGTGCTTATGTGAAGAGGCGTTGTAATCCTGAGAGGTCTGCTCGGTACTCGCCGCGCGAGCGTGCTGCTCTTTCCATAGTTTCACGTACAGGCAGATGGACGATAGCAGGTCGATGGCGGGTAGTAGGTGGAGTGCGATGTAGTAGTGTGCCGACGACTCGGAAATAAGTCTCTGTTTGCAACCGAGATGTGCCGCAACAAGGCCATAGGACGAGCTGAGCGGGATCAGGATCATGAGGTTCGCTATTGGCTGGCCCACATAGGCAAGGAACAAGATAAGGTAGCCCGGTGCTGCGAGAGCCATGGTGAGGATTGTAAGGAAAATAAGAGTGGGAGCATAGAGGGGAAGCAAGCAGAGCTTGAGGATTAATCCCCACAGCGCCATCGTGCGCGGGCTGTCGTCGTCTCGACGCCACAGTGCGGATACGGCGTTGGCTGCTCCGGCGATCACGGCCAGAAGTGTCCACGTCTTCCAGTCGATAGCGTCCAAACTCTTGTCGAGGACAAAAGCCAGCACCCAAGGTCCGTAAGCTGCGACGACGAAGAAGAGGAAAGTTACCGAGCGTATGACGGTAGATATGCGTAGTTTATTTCTTTTGACACTTTGCATGTTGCCACCCTATCACCGCCCGCAGGAACGAGGCCGGGGCTGGTATCTGGGGGTGTGTTCAGCTTGGCGAGGTGCTTACAGGGCCTCACTCGTGGTGGTTTCGCTGGCATTGTCCAGTTGGCGCAGTAGTGTGTAGAGCCGGATTGAGGAGATTAGATCGGCGATGGGAGTGGCAAGGCCTCTCTGTAGCTTGTTCGCCGTTTCTCGACGGACGAGCCGCTCGTTGCGTGCGCGGCTGATCGCGGCAGATCCGTGGGATGAGGTGACGCGCATGATGCAGTAGGTCCCCAGGAGTAGCAGGGGGAGCATGATGAATGTCACAAAGATGAGGCCTCTTTGGGCGAAGAAATACGATCCCAGGACGAGCACTATGAGGGTCATAGTAAGGAAAAAAGGGAGGAGGGCAAGCTTGAAGACGAGGCACCAGAGCGCCAGCGTCTTGGGGTTGTGTGCGCCTTTGAAAGCGTCGGCACTAACGATAGTCGCCAGGGCGCACACAAACATGACGAGGAACCAGACGTCGATTCGAAGTGTCGGATATGGAGGGGGAAAGATCATGGTGACAGGCCCGCCAGCGTAGGAGGCAATGATGAAACAGAGTGAGGCTGCGAGGGGCAGGACTGTAGGCCAGGGGTGTGGAATTGCTTTGCGGGTCTGTGTGGGTCTTGTAGCGAGGATGTCGTCTATGTCGGCAACGGGTTGGGGTGTAGTGTGCGCGGGTGAGAGCGGGTCGTCGTCCGGGGTGCAGGTTGGAGCAGTGCCGTCCAGGCGGCGCAAGCGTGCGTACAGCCAGATAGCTGCGACGAGGTCTGCTATGGGGAGGGCAAGCCCCCATTTGTACTTTCTTTCCCTTTCAGGGGAGATCAGCTGTTCGTCGCGCGCACGATCGATTGCTGCGAACCCGTAGCACGAGCTGACGATCATGAGGGGGCATGACAGGACGACATAGGGGGTGATGAGGAAAAATCCTAGCGGTGATACCTCAGGGCTGGGGGGAAACCAGCTTCTCATTAACACAAAAATGTAGAAGTCTGCCAGGAATATCGGAAGGAAACATACCTTGAGGAAGAGGCCCCAGAACGCTAGATTGCGCGGGGGGTCCGCGCGTGAAATCCAGAACGCGCTGGCTACATTCGCGGCACAGGTGGCGAATAGTAGAAGGAACCACGTTGGTGTTGGAACCACGTTGATGCCTTGATAGTCGAACAGGATACCCACGAGTTCGCCGGTATAGAACACGACGATAAACGCGATGGCCAAAGCGATCCGCAGGATTTTGGACATGTGGCGACTCCCTTATCGATCATTGTTGACTGGAACCGAATATAACAGTCTCTCCCGCGCGAAGGTCTTGATTCCTGATCGTGGTCGAACATCTCCTTGAAGGTCGGATTTAGGGGAAGCGAGCGTCGGGTGGATATTGTCGACATATGCCAGGTGATTGACTGGTCTCGTGAGAGGCCTCGGCCGCGGGTGGTTACACCCGGTGTGCATCCCCGCGCAGGTAGAGGGCCAGACCGATCACGTCGGCCCCGATGAGGGCTACGCCGAAAGCCGCGTTGGCGGACAGGTTGATCATGGGGATGCCCATGATCATGCGGCACATGTAGGGGATCAGCCAGGTTGTCCACGCGGCGATGCTAGTCATGGCCGAAGCATCCCATCGAGTCTGCGCGAACCTCCCGGTGAGATTCGCTCTCACTTCAGATGGTAGAAACAGGCTCATGAGCAACACGACCCCCTTGTTTACGCCGCGAGGCCTGCCCCGCCATGCAGGGTAGGCCTCGCTAGTGCGCGTGGAGCCGCTATTGACATGGTCGGTGCACGGTCATGCCATACTCACGCGCTGGTGGAGTGTTACTTCTGGCCTTCCATCGTGTATCTCGGAGGGACTCGTGCAGTAATCGCACAGCCAGGCTTTCCAGCGTTTGAGTGTTCCCTACCTTGTCTAGCCCGCACAACCCCACAATGCGCACTGTCAGTGTTTGTGTGCTGTGATCGCAAACTGAAGGGGCAGGCGTTCGGGGTGCTCGCGAAGGTGCCAACCTCCAGCGGAATCTTGTTCCATGAGTTCGGGCCACGGACACCACGCCGCGCGCGGTGTCTCCTCAAGCTCATCGATCACCAAACCCGCGTTGATGAGAGCAGTAACGATTTGTCCAAGGGAGTGATTCCACTGGTGATTTGTCGTGTGAGTAATCCGCGGCGCATCGGGGAAATCTACGTAGCTTGACTCGTCATCCCATGTCATCGGAGCATCCTGCTCGAAGTATGGCTGCTCAATCTTTAGCCCGCCGGAAATATCCTCCCCGATTGTCATGAACATCGGGTGGTCATCGCGGATAAAGAAAGTGCCGCCCGGCTTGAGCAGGGAAGCGATGACTTGCGCCCACCGGGCGATATCGGGCAGCCAGCATAGGACGCCGATCGAGGTGTACACCAGATCGAAGTTGCCGGATACTGCTTGGCGCGCGTCGTACACGTTCGCGTGGACGAACTCCACGTCAGCGTCTGCGCGTTCGGCGATGCTACGCGCGTGGGCAAGCGAAGCCTCGGACAGGTCGAGGCCAATGACGCGCGAGGCCCCGCGGCGCGCAAAGCCGATTGTGTCCGTTCCGACGTGGCATTGCAGGTGGATGACATCTTTGTCGGCGAGATCGCCGAATCGTTCGATATCTTGGGCCAGTTCAGCGCTCATGGCTGTCGGATCCTCGAGAAGGCGCTGGTAGTCGCAGTAATTGCCAGCCATGTGCAGCTCGGCGCGGTCGTCCCAGTTGCGTT
>NZ_JAPWCL010000040.1:0-3863 GCF_041433955.1 Pauljensenia sp. 20925_1_25
CGCGCCGCTACCTCGGCGACGAATTCGACATCCACGGCGGCGGCATCGACCTGCGCTTCCCGCACCACGAGAACGAACAGGCCCAATCCCACGGCGCGGGCTGGCCCTTCGCACGCCTATGGGTCCACAACGCGTGGGTGACCACCAAGGGCGAGAAGATGTCTAAGTCCCTGGGCAACGTCCTGTCCATCGGGGCGCTGACCGAGGAATACCCGGCCGTCGCCGTGCGCTGGGCCCTGTCCACCGTCCACCACCGCTCCGCCATCGAATGGGGCCCCGAGACCCTGCCCGCCGCGCACGCCGCCTGGGAAAAGTTCTCCACCTTCGTCGCCCGCGCCATCGAGACCGCGGGGGAGGCTCCGACCTCCGAAATTACCCTGGCACCCGCCGACCTGCCCGAGGCCTTCGTCGCCGCCATGGACGACGACCTCAACGTCGCCGGCGCGCTCGCGGTCCTGCACGAGCACCTCAAGGCCGGTAACGCCGCGCTTGCTGCCGGTGACGTTTCCGGTGTCTACCGCGAGCAGGTCCTCGTCCGCTCCATGCTGGACGTGCTGGGGCTGGATCCCGCTTCGGAGCAGTGGCGCGGACAGGCCGGCATCGGCGCGGGTGCCTCTGGTGCGGCTGCCGCCGAGCATTCGGCGCTGGACGCGCTGATCCAGTCCGTGCTGTCTGAGCGGGCTGCTGCCCGCGCCGCCAAGGACTGGGGACGCGCCGACGAGCTACGCGACCGGCTGGCCGCCGCCGGCATCACCGTCGCGGATGGCCGCGACGGCGCGACGTGGAGTGTCGGCTGATCGGCGGCTGAGCTGCGGCTGAGGGTCGTGCTGCTTTGTGCACCCGTGGGCGTCGGCCCGCCCGCGAGTCGTCCACGCCGCGAGTTTCGCTCGGCGCGTCGACTCGTTGTCCGGCCAGGCCCTGCCGCCGCCCACGGGCACCGCAGCCTGGCCCGCGTCTCGCAGATTCCGCGTTTGTTCTTGTGATTGGGTGTGCTGCACCCGATTGATTGGGTGTGCTGCACCCGATCCGTAGGCAGTGCACCTCTTCTGATCGGGTGCAGCGGCCCGTAACGGGTGCAGCGGCCCGTAACGGGTGCAGCGGCCCTCGCGCTGTTGTTTCGACCGTAGCTAGGTCCGGCCGTCCGCCTACGGGCGCAGCGGAGACCGTACTGTGACGTGAGGGATCATCTGTTGCTCGGGGCGGGCGCGGTTAATTAGAGGTCTGCTGTTGTTGAAGCTGACTGGAGCCGGTGAAGGGAAGCATACCTGTGTTGGCGGACGAAACCGCTCCCTCTGCCCGACTCGTTGTGGGGAATTTCGTGTGGAAGAACGATGTGCCCATCCTTCTGCTGTGTATTCTGTTCATCCCGATACGAAGTTAGGAGTACAACCTTCATCTGTCGGCTGCCTTGAAAACTGGAGCCGAGTATGCGCTCACCTTCTTCACTCAAAGTCCATTTGATAAGATCTGCTACTTTCTTGTCGTCTTGAGAAGTTGAGGCTTCTAACTCAGTTGCGTGCTCCGGTGTCCAGGTGACTGGGTTTATTACTTGTGTAATGCGAGGAACCTGGCGCTGAATAGTTCGTGATACGTAAAATGCAATGTACTGAATTTCCTGCCTAAAGTATCTCCCCGCGGGACAGATATAGGCTGACTTTCTCTTATAGGTTTCCCAGCTGCCTCGACTGTCGGGGACAATCATTGTGTCCTGTTTCGTAGCTGGACGTTCTTGCCACTGGTTCATCCAGATTTCCTGGTAGTTCTCATCCAACCAGGTGCCAAACGTCGGCGAGATCAACTCGGCAAGTTCGCGAACGCGTGACATGAGCATGGGGAGGTCATAATCGCGGGCGTAGTCATGATGCGCAATCCTATTGCGAAACTGACGCACATCGTTGACAAGTGATCGTACTCGTTTAGCATCTGGAGCTTTGCTGGTTTGTGGATGCCGAAAGGCTCGGTGAAGAGCTTGTCTCCATATCTGATCGTGTTTGCGATCAAGAAGCTGTACCCAGAATCCAAATGTTAAGTTGGCGATGATCTGATCGCGCGTTTCGGTCTTCTCACTTCGTTTAATTAAATTTCTTGCCGTGTCGATATGTTGTCGCTCGTTTTCTGTGAGTTTGCATGAATCTTGGAGAAACCAAGGTATTCCACGTCCTGGTTCGTCAAAATACTCTTTGAGTTGTTCGTCAAGCGCATTCCTCAGAAGAATCTCTGTCTGAGATAGCATCGGTAGGCAGGCGGCCGCCATACGCGTGTTCCAGGCATAGAGATCGAGAGCGAGTGAGAGATCTCCGTCGCAGGTTTGGAGGCTCTTCGCATTTGAGGGTGTAGGGGTATTGGGTGGAGTTGGGCGTGTCGTGGTTGTGTAGGGGTCGAGGTCTTTCGATGATGGAGATTCCTACACCGTCCATCCGAAAGACCTCGACATGCCCAATACTACCTTTGATCGCCCCGACCTGAGCGCGTTCACGCGCCTGGATGACCTGGGCCTGGAAGTAACCGGCCAGCGCATTGAGCCAGACCACGCAGTGTTGGCATGCCGCATCGTTGGTGAGGATCGGTGGTGTCGCCGCTGCGGGTGCCAGGGCGAGGCGCGTGACACGGTAGTCAGGCGCTTGGCGCACGAGCCTTACGGGTGGCGTCCCACGATTTTGCACGTGAGCGTGCGCCGCTACCGGTGCCCAGAGTGCGCTCACGTGTAGCGTCAGGACATGAGCCAAGCGGCCGATCCGCGCGCCAAGCTCTCACGGGCGGCGGTGCGCTGGGTGCTCACTGGGCTGGTCGTCCACCATTTGACGGTGGCGCGTATCGCCCAGGCCCTGGGCGTGTCCTGGAAGAGCCGCTAACACCGCTGTCCTGGCCGAAGGAGAGCGCTCACTGATCAACGACCCGACCCGGTTTGAAGGCGTGCGAGTCATCGGCGTGGATGAACACGTATGGCGCCACACCCCCTACGGAGACAAGAATCGTCACCGTCATCTTGGACTTGACGCCCATCCGCGACCGCAGTGGCCCCTCACGACTCTTGGACATGGTCCCGGGCCGCTCCAAAAAGGTCTTCAAAACCTGGCTGGCCTCCCAGCCCGACACGTGGCGCGAGCGCATCGAGATCGTCGCTATGGATGGATTCACCGGGTTCAAGAGCGCCGCCGCCGAAGAACTCCCCGACGCGACCACGGTCATGGACCCCTTCCACGTCGTACATCTCGCTGGCAACGCCTTGGATGAGTGTCGTCGGCGCATTCAGCAAGAACTCCACCATCGGCGCGGTCGGGCCACAGATCCCCTCTACAAGGCCCGCAGGATGCTGCACACCAGATCCTGCCTACTCACCGCGCGTCAGCAGCACCAGATACTCGACCTGTTTTCCAACGACGAGCACGTCTCACTCGAGGTCACCTGGAGCGCCTATCAGAACATCATCGACGCCTACCGCTCATCCAACGCGCGTGGGGGCAAAACTTTAATGCACGAGGAAATCACGCGCCTCACCTCCACAAGCGTGCCCTCCTCCCTCACCGAGCTCATCACGCTAGGTAGGACACTCAAACGCCGAGCCACAGACATCCTGGCCTACTTCGATAACCCCCACACCAGCAACGGCCCCACCGAAGCCATCAACGGACGCCTCGAACACCTACGCGGCTCCGCCCTCGGATTCCGAAACCTCAGCCACTACATCACTCGAGCGCTCCTCGAAACCGGAGGATTCAAACCCCAACTACACCCCCAATTATGAAGAGCCGGTTTGGAGGTACGGTCGGAGACGGGGTTCAGTGATGTACGCGAGGAGGTCTTCGTTAGCTTCGTCGCTACGCTTGCTATCGCCCATTGGACCAGTCTACCATTGGTAATGG
>NZ_JAPWCL010000041.1:0-2542 GCF_041433955.1 Pauljensenia sp. 20925_1_25
TTTAGGTACTTGCTTTCCTAAAACTGATGTGATACGATGATTCAATCCAGAAAAGGAGTAAAAAATATGCGGCAAGGTATTCTTAAATAAAACTATAATCAAATAGTGGGAACAAAGGATTATGATAGCTCCTTTTGTAGGGGCTTAGTTTTTTGTACCCAATTTAAGAATACTTTTGCCTTATCAATTTTGACATATCCCCAAAAACAGCAATCACAAACAGGTGTATGCTGTATATGTGTATGTCCGCAACTTATAATCCCCAGTGGTAAAAGTATTTTACTGCTGGGGATTTTTATGCCCTTTGGGGCTGTAAAGGGAGGACAATCACATGAAAATAATCAATATTGGAATTCTTGCCCATGTAGACGCTGGAAAGACGACCTTGACGGAGAGCCTGCTATATGCCAGCGGAGCCATTTCAGAACCGGGGAGCGTCGAAAAAGGGACAACGAGGACGGACACCATGTTTTTGGAGCGGCAGCGTGGGATTACCATTCAAGCGGCAGTCACTTCCTTCCAGTGGCACAGATGTAAAGTTAACATTGTGGATACGCCCGGCCACATGGATTTTTTGGCGGAGGTGTACCGCTCTTTGGCTGTTTTAGATGGGGCCATCTTGGTGATCTCCGCTAAAGATGGCGTGCAGGCCCAGACCCGTATTCTGTTCCATGCCCTGCGGAAAATGAACATTCCCACCGTTATCTTTATCAACAAGATCGACCAGGCTGGCGTTGATTTGCAGAGCGTGGTTCAGTCTGTTCGGGATAAGCTCTCCGCCGATATTATCATCAAGCAGACGGTGTCGCTGTCCCCGGAAATAGTCCTGGAGGAAAATACCGACATAGAAGCATGGGATGCGGTCATCGAAAATAACGATGAATTATTGGAAAAGTATATCGCAGGAGAACCAATCAGCCGGGAAAAACTTGCGCGGGAGGAACAGCAGCGGGTTCAAGACGCCTCCCTGTTCCCAGTCTATCATGGCAGCGCCAAAAATGGCCTTGGCATTCAACCGTTGATGGATGCGGTGACAGGGCTGTTCCAACCGATTGGGGAACAGGGGGGCGCCGCCCTATGCGGCAGCGTTTTCAAGGTTGAGTACACCGATTGCGGCCAGCGGCGTGTCTATCTACGGTTATACAGCGGAACGCTGCGCCTGCGGGATACGGTGGCCCTGGCCGGGAGAGAAAAGCTGAAAATCACAGAGATGCGTATTCCATCCAAAGGGGAAATTGTTCGGACAGACACCGCTTATCAGGGTGAAATTGTTATCCTTCCCAGCGACAGCGTGAGGTTAAACGATGTATTAGGGGACCAAACCCGGCTCCCTCGTAAAAGGTGGCGCGAGGACCCCCTCCCCATGCTGCGGACGACGATTGCGCCGAAAACGGCAGCGCAAAGAGAACGGCTGCTGGACGCTCTTACGCAACTTGCGGATACTGACCCGCTTTTGCGTTGCGAAGTGGATTCCATCACCCATGAGATCATTCTTTCTTTTTTGGGCCGGGTGCAGTTGGAGGTTGTTTCCGCTTTGCTGTCGGAAAAATACAAGCTTGAAACAGTGGTAAAGGAACCCTCCGTCATTTATATGGAGCGGCCGCTCAAAGCAGCCAGCCACACCATCCATATCGAGGTGCCGCCCAACCCGTTTTGGGCATCCATAGGACTGTCTGTTACACCACTCTCGCTTGGCTCCGGTGTACAATACGAGAGCCGGGTTTCGCTGGGATACTTGAACCAGAGTTTTCAAAACGCTGTCAGGGATGGTATCCGTTACGGGCTGGAGCAGGGCTTGTTCGGCTGGAACGTAACGGACTGTAAGATTTGCTTTGAATACGGGCTTTATTACAGTCCGGTCAGCACGCCGGCGGACTTCCGCTCATTGGCCCCGATTGTATTGGAACAGGCATTGAAGGAATCGGGGACGCAGCTGCTGGAACCTTATCTCTCCTTCATCCTCTATGCGCCCCAGGAATACCTTTCCAGGGCTTATCATGATGCACCGAAATACTGTGCCACCATCGAAACGGCCCAGGTAAAAAAGGATGAAGTTGTCTTTACTGGCGAGATTCCCGCCCGCTGTATACAGGCATACCGTACTGATCTGGCCTTTTACACCAACGGGCGGAGCGTATGCCTTACAGAGCTGAAAGGATATCAGGCCGCTGTCGGTCAGCCGGTCATCCAGCCCCGCCGTCCAAACAGCCGCCTGGACAAGGTGCGCCATATGTTTCAGAAGGTAATGTAAAGATACATAATCGTCAAGACGGCAACAATCAGAAGTTATGGAGGGTAACAATGGAATATAGTAAGGAAGATTTAATGGAAGCAAAAAAGCAAATTTGGGGAGTGGGAGAGAACATGGGAACAGAGGAAAGTAAAAAAAATCTGGGAGGAGAACGCACAATTTTGGGATAATGCAATGGGTGACGAATCTAATGAATTTCACAGAGAGGTAGTGCGTCCCAAAGTAACGGAACTTCTATCTCCTAATCCTGCGGATTACATTTTGGATATTGCGTGTGGCAATGGAAATTAT
>NZ_JAPWCL010000042.1:0-1831 GCF_041433955.1 Pauljensenia sp. 20925_1_25
CTATTCATCGCCCATTTCGGCGCCCGCAGCCTTACCGTCGAGGCATCACCGACAGGCCGTCGCACCGAGAACATGACGAGGCCGTGACCGGTTACCCAGCCACGGCCTCGTCGATGAACGAGCGTCAGCGTGAAATCAGTGCGACGAGCACTCGAGCAGTCACTGCCGCGACGCACACGATCGCAATGTTGCGGCCCACGGCACGGATCTCGTCACGGTCGATCTCATACTCGAACTCGAACGACGGCGGCTTCACACTCGCCTCGATATCGAATTTCATGCGTTCTCCTCCTCGTACTCCCAAAGGTTGGGAACTCGTTCTTGCTTTTCGACGAGCCAGTTCTTATCGGTGAGCATACGGGAAAGCGCCAGACCCATGCCGATAGCGACGATCGTGAACATGACAGTGAACAGTGCGCCGAGCGCATCGTCGATCTGCTGATTGTTCAAGTAAGTGAGCGACCGGTACAGGGGTACACCGGGGATCATGATGACAACGGCGGGAACCGACAGAGTGACGCGCGAGAATCGCGTCCGACGTGCCACGAAAACCGCAAGGAGACCGGCAGCGAGAGCAGCGAGGCCAACAGCAGCCGGAGCCGGCACCTTGAGCTCAAGGTTCAACGCGATACGCGCCGTGTTGATCACGGCTCCAATCAGTGCAGCGGCCGCACAGACTCGTTGAGGCGAATTAAAGAGCATGGCGAAGCCGTACGCAGCGACAAAACTCGTCAGGAAACGGAGCAAGTAGTGCAGCCACGGGACAAGAGCAACGCCATACTCGGGGGTTACAGACCAGCCAAAAATCGCAGAGATGGCCCATACCGCAACGCCGGCCGATGCGACAAGCATCGCGACGTAGACGAGACGCCCGAGCCCACCCTGGAAGTCCTGCCTCACCAAGTCGATAAGTCCCGTCACCAGCGGGAAGCCAGGGACAAGGAACAGCAACGCCGAAATGAAGCCAGCCTGGTGCGTCGACTCGATACCCATGAACTGCTGCGCCGGTGCAACGAGAAGAATGTAGATCATTGCGGCGAGAGCGCCACATGCCATCCAGACGCCGAAGTGGTTCATATGGCGGATCAGCATCTGTCGACGTAGTGCCTGTCCAAAGAACGAGGCGACAGCGACGGCCGAACACTCGACCCATCCCCCGCCGTTTAGGAATGCGAATGCCGCGCAGGCGAGTCCCGAGGCGAGCGCGTTCGAGAACCAGTCGTAAAGACCCGGGACCTTTGCGATCTTGTCCAGCTCGTCGGAAACGTCCTCAACGCGAACCGACTTACCGTTGATCGACGCAATGTAGTTGTTAATGCGATCAATCTTGTCGGCGTTGACACCCATCAGGCGCTGCTCGGCAAGCTCCGTACGGAACGTACCATTGGCGTAGGCAGTCGTGATGATCTCCGTGTAGGTGACCTGAGCGCGATGCTCAGAAATGCCAACGGCACGCGCCACGTCCGCCATAGATTTCTTCACGCGGTACGCGCTTGCACCGAACGAAAGCAGCATCTGTCCGAGCCGCAGAACAACCTGGGATTGATGAGCAAGGCGGTCATGCGCCGCCATACGCTGGGCGAGGACCTCGTCGCTACCTTTGTGGTGATGCGACCCTCGCGGATGTGCAGAAGGAACCATGCATTAAGCATCCCATGCCACGAGGGCAAATGTGAGCGACGTTGGTCCGTTGGTGTGTTGTGTCTCGTGGTGTGAGCTGGTCGAATTGTGGGCGCGTGTGGGGGGCTCGCTTGTTACGTCTGTTGGAGGGGGTGGGTGTGTAAAAGGAGAGGGATGACACCGCGTGGTGCGGTGTCATCCCTCTCTGATC
>NZ_JAPWCL010000043.1:0-1695 GCF_041433955.1 Pauljensenia sp. 20925_1_25
CCGCACGTGGGCCTGCTGTTCCGCACGTGGGCTTGCTGTCCCGCACGTGGGCTTGCTGTCCCGCACGTGGGCCTCCTGTTCCGTACGTGGGCGGCGTTGCCCACGCTCGGAATAGCGGGTTTACGTGCGGGATAGAGGGCCGACATGCGGACAAGCTGATTTGCGGACCCGGTGTCTGTCGGACGCTCGCAGGAACGGAATGCTCGCAGGAACGGAACGCTTGCAGGAACGGAACGCTTGCAGGAACGGAAGAACGGATCTGACAATCGGGCGCGAGACGGGGACAGTCGCGCAGCGGGAGACGGAAACACTCGTGCGCTTCGGCGCGCAGATACGACAAAGCACGCCGAACCGAATGCGCCTGTCGGCGCGAAGGCCGCTCGTAGCGGCAGAGTTTGGAGCCCGGGGCATAACGGTCCGGCGTGCCCCTCAACCCTACGACTCACTTCATGCCAACGCGCGCCGTGGCGACGTGGATCAACCCACACGGGGCATGCGCCACAGCCGGGTCCTCCCCGACGAGGCCTGAGCCGCGTCTCTTGGTTACGCGCACCACAGCGTTGGGGCGGGTGCGGCGTTCCGACAACATGAGAGCACCCGCCTCGCCACGATCCCGACCCGCCGTCTCAGGAAGACCCGCGCGGGCGGCCATGGCCTCGTCGACTCCAGACATGTGGGACCATGGAAGCGTGATGACATCGACCTCGCCCACACGCACACGAACCGACTCGAGCCGCGGAGTACGCCGCGACACGCTGGCCACCAGACGAGTGTCTGTCAGCGTTGGTACGGCCACCGTCACACTTCTGGCCGCGCTGACAATCACCGCGTGGTGGCTGCCCGGCTCGCGCTGGACGGTCGGTCCGGTCATCGCGCTCGCCTCGTTCCTGTTGGCGCTCGCGTGGCCGACGTTGGCGCGACTGCACATGCCGTGGCTCGCGCAGGCAGTGCTTGCGCTCGGTGGGGCACTCACCCCCATCGGCGTCGCGTACTGGAAGAACCTTGACATCGCGATCCCCTTGACCGGTATCATGCTCGTGTTCCTGGTGGCTGCGACGATCCTTGACGCGCCCGCACCGCGTGACCACTCGGTGGGAAATACGACCGAACACTGGGGGTCGACGTCGCTGACCGCAGCCCTCACCTCGTCGGTGACTGCGCTCCTCATCATTACAGCCGGGTCCATGTGGGTGTCCCTGACGGTCCACGCGCGCTGGTCGGTCGTCGTGCCCATGGCCGCCCTGGTCGTCATCGTCGTAGCCGTGTCGGCGAACAGTGGGCGCTCCTCGACCGCGGGGGTGTTCTACTCCGCGGCGTTCGGCCTGTTCGCGGGACTCATCATTTCCTCGATCGCGTGGCTGCTCGGGCACACCTCTGACCTGCTGCCCGTCGTCTTCCCCTCTATCGCCAATATCCTCGGCGACTTCGCCGCATTCCTCACCATGGGTGGCATCACCGGTGCCGGCGTCGGCTTTGCCGTGTCGGTCGTTGACGCGCTCCTCGGTGAGCGCGCCGCCTCCGCCCAGCTCGCCTCCCTCCTCGGTCGTGGTGCCGCCAAATTCCTTGTCGCTGCCCTGCCCGTCTACGCGATGACGCGCATCGGCGGCATCTGAGACGTGCCTCGCCTCGACGAGGCGGTGGCTGGTCACGTTGTATTAACGAGGTAGCGGCTGGGTGGCCGGGTTGTTACCCGCT
>NZ_JAPWCL010000044.1:0-1348 GCF_041433955.1 Pauljensenia sp. 20925_1_25
TAATGGATATAATTAGACCCATGTTGATTTCAGGTACCGCTTTCTTGCGGTTGCGCACCAACCGCTAAGGCGGTTTCCTACCCCGTAGGTTAAAAACCGCTCCGGTCCTTTAGCCGGGCGGCTATTTGTCATGCCCGGCTCCCTTTCAAATCCAAGGAGCACACCTGATGTCTGCATACGGACACGGCCGTCACGAGCATGGCCAAAATTTTCTCACCAACCACAAGATCATCAACTCCATCATCGACCTTGTGAAACAAACCTCCGGCCCCATCATTGAGATCGGACCAGGAAGCGGTGCCCTCACTCACCCGATGGCCCACTTGGGGAGGGCGATAACGGCAGTTGAAGTGGACGCAAAACTAGCTGCCAAAATCACACAAGAAACCTCCTCGGCGGCGGTCGAAGTGGTCCATGATGATTTCCTTAACTTCCGGTTACCCGCCACTCCCTGCGTCATTGTGGGAAACATTCCCTTTCACCTCACCACTGCCATTCTTCGAAAGTTGCTGCATGCGCCAGCATGGACTGACGCTGTACTCCTCATGCAGTGGGAAGTCGCTCGCCGCCGGGCCGGGGTAGGCGCAAGCACGATGATGACGGCTCAGTGGTCCCCATGGTTCACATTTCACCTGGGTTCTCGGGTACCAAGGCCTGCTTTCCGGCCACAGCCAAACGTTGACGGGGGGATCTTAGTGATCCGCCGGGTGGGTGACCCGAAGATTCCGATAGAGCAGCGCAAAGCCTTTCAGGCGATGGTGCACACCGTTTTCACTGCCCGGGGACGCGGGATAGGGGAAATTCTCCGAAGGGCAGGGTTGTTTTCATCACGTTCAGAAACACAATCATGGTTGCGCTCGCGAGGAATCGACCCCGCGACCCTACCTCCCAGATTGCACACCAACGACTGGATCGATCTCTTCCAGGTGACTGGTTCCTCTCTACCTCACCATCGACCCATTTCACCATCGGGAAGTAGTCAACGACCTCCTCAACGGAAAAACCGAAGCCGGCGGCGTTAATCCCCACCAAAACCGAAATCCACCAGTAGTACTAAAAGGGCTCTTCCGGTTTTAGAGTGCATTGATTAGTTCGCCGGGGGTTCGGGCGTGGCACAAGATATTGGGGTCCTTGGCTTTGTAGGAAAAAGGTATCTAATCCATCCGTACAAAACTAAGGACCTACTGTGCAGCCTAACGGAAATGTCATCGTCGATACCATCTGCCGCACCGCAAAACTAGGAACTACTATCACCGGTGCCACAGAAAACGGTGACGTCACTGTTATTGAAGCCGAACCCGTCGAGCCGATCAATGAATGCCCTACCTGCGGGCAGCCTGGAGTATTC
>NZ_JAPWCL010000045.1:0-1335 GCF_041433955.1 Pauljensenia sp. 20925_1_25
GGAATCGCGGATTTTCACGGATTGACCTGTAGGTTTCCGGAAAGTATATGCTCCGGAAGCATATATCTAGCCCCCGACGGGAAATCCTCGGTGTGGCAGCCGTGATGTGCTATGCGCGGCGTGGTGTGGTGTCGCAATGTCGAAGAACCAACCACGCTGCCACTGCGGCGGTGAAATGAAACGCAACGGCACCACCAGCAAAGGCACCACCAGATGGCGCTGCAAACAATGCGGCGCCTCCAGCGTCAAACGTCGAAACGACATCACCAACGCGGCAGTGTTCACCCAGTTCATCGAGCATTGCACCACCGCAATATCACTCGACGACCTAGCCAAACGAAACGGTGTTAGCCGCGCCACCATGAAGCGGCGCTTCAAGTGGTGCTGGCTCGTTGATGTGCCTGACCCCACCGCCGGCCACCACAAGCGGATCTACGACCAGGTATTTCTCGATGGCACCTACACCGCCGGTGGCTGCCTGATCGTCGCGGCGACCATCGACCACGTGATCGCCTGGCACTGGTGCAAACACGAAACCACCCGCGACTACCAACTGCTGCTTGAACGCATCGAAGCCCCACTCATCGCCGTCATCGACGGCGGCCAAGGCGCATACAGCGCAATCAAAAAGTGCTGGCCGACTACGAAAATTCAACGCTGCCTCGTCCACGCCCAACGCGTGGTCCGCCGCTACACCACCACCAACCCACGCACCGATGCCGGGCGCACCATCTACCGACTTGCGCTGAAACTGACCCGGATCACCACACTGGATGAAGCCGCCGCGTGGGGTGTGCAACTGCACGAGTTTTCAACGATCTACCGGGAATGGATGAACGAGAAAACCATGATCAAAGACCCCAAAACAGGTGCATGGACCCGCGTGTGGACCCACCACAACGTGCGCAAGGCCTACAACAGCCTCAACCATCTTTGGCGGTCCGAGATGCTGTTTGTCTACCTCAACCCGCCAGCAGGAGTCCTTGCGCCCGAGCGGATCAAATCCACCACCAACAGCTTAGAAGGCGGCATCAACGCCCAGCTCAAACTGCTCGCCAGAACCCACCGCGGCAGATCAGGCGAACGACAACGCCGCATGCTGGATTGGTGGCTCTACTTAAAAACGGAACTGCCTGACGATCCAGTACGAATCGCCAGGCAGTCCGACTGGGGCCAGGGCCAACTCGCCAAAGTATCCACCCTGACCCAAACCGAGAACCAAGCCGACCACGAAACAGGACGCCCAGCCCTCTACGACAACGCTATCGACACCGACTACACCCACTCAATCGGCATTCAAAAAGGCCAAATCTAACCCCCGCGACACGCCGAGCC
>NZ_JAPWCL010000046.1:0-1312 GCF_041433955.1 Pauljensenia sp. 20925_1_25
TTGCGGTAGCCTCTGGCGGTGCGTCTGCCTAGTTCGATGATTCCGTTGATGGCTTCTGTGGGGCCGTTGCTGGCTCCACCGGTGTCGAAGTAGGCCAAGAATGCGTCCTTCCACTTGCGTAGGGTCCGCCCCAGACGAGCGATTTCGGGGATGGGACACGTTGGTAGGCGCTCAATGAGGTGTGCGGCCAGGCGTCGGCCTTGGGCGGGTGTGGCTTGATGGAAGACGTCGCGGACTTGCTGGGCGCAGTGGTAGGCGACTTCCACACTGATATGCGCCTCATCTGCCGTGAAGGCCTCACGGAGTCGTTCTTGTTGACGCTTCGTGAGCCGATCACGCGAGGCGCGCAAAAGATTGCGGATCTGATAGAGGGGATCGCCCTTGCGCCCGCGGTGACCGGTCGTGTCTTGCTGGACGCGGCGGCGTACCTCATCAAGGGCATCGCCGGCGAGCTTGACGATATGGAAGGCATCGAGGACGCTGGTTGCGTCTTGGAGCTGGTCGTCGATGGCGTTCTTGTATCCTTGGAAGGGATCCAGCGTCGCGATCTGGATACCGGAGCGAAAGTCTTCGCCGCGCTCTTCTAGCCAGTTCTTGTACACGGTGCCAGACCTACCCGGAACCAGGTCCAACAAGCGGGCCGTGGGATGCTCCTCCCCGCAAGTCAGGTCCACGATGCCGGTGAGTTCACGTGGGCCCCGGTGGCGTCGGTCCTGGTGGTGCCACACGTGCTCGTCAACCCCCAGCACCCGAATCCCTGTGAAGCGGGCGGGGTCATCAGATGCGGCTTGCAGGCACGGCTTGATATGGGACCACACGGTATTCCACGTGGTTCCTAACTGTCGGGCCAGCCCCAAGATAGTGGCTCCCTCGAAGCGCAACTGTCGGATCGCCCAGCGGATCGCCCGCACACCCAGACGCGCCCGAGGTGCGCACATTGAGTGGTTCTGCTCGCTAAAGGTCGCGATCTGGCAGGTGGTTTCGCGGCATATCCATCGGCGCTTAAACCATCGGATCCGCACTGGAACCCCGGCCCAGGGCGCGTCGATCACCTCCACCACCACGCGCCCGTGGCCTTGTGCGATCACCCCACAACCCGGGCAGCCAGCGCGGCGATCACAGGACTCTATGTCGAGCATCAGACCGTACTCACGCCGAGCGGCAGCAACCAGATGGAAGCCCTCCAAACCGACGAGCAGATCACACCGATCACAACGATTAAGCGACACGGAGCAGCAGCAGGTAGGGTGAGACATTGTCGAGGTCCTTTGAAGATCGCGGGGGTTGAAGTCCGCTCATCATCAAGGACCTC
>NZ_JAPWCL010000047.1:0-1081 GCF_041433955.1 Pauljensenia sp. 20925_1_25
ACATCCCCCATGCAAACGGCAAATAGGCAACGACGTGCATACGGAAGCATCTTTGGTGCATTACTTCTACTCCTAAATGCTTCCCCTGTATTCGCCGACAGCACCCCCAGTCCTTGTGATTTTGATTCGGGCACACAAGCTGGATTATGCGCTTCAACTGTCCCGGGTGGCATCGGGGTCTCTGGTTGGCTCCACGAGAATGAACAGTCGCCAGCGCAAGAATCGACCAATGACACGTTGGCTGTCGATGACGAGCGTTCTCTGCAGACGGCTGATGTGAAGGCTGATCCTGTGTCTGGTTCTTACAAAGATCGTTGTAAGGAACTGTTCATTGGGAAGGCGGCCAACAGTCCGATTGTTTCTGATGACACCACTATCGTTCGGTGCGAGCTGCCTCCTGATCCTGAGGGTGGACCCAATCAAGACCCGAGCCGTGTACCCACCACGCGCGACATCCTCTACCTGGCCTCCACCGTCATCCACGCCGACGGGGCCGGCCTGTATAAGCGACCACTCGGGGTCTCCTACACGAACAAGTTCATCCCCACCGTTGTCGCGGTCACCAGCCCCACCCAAACACACGTCATCAACCTGCTGGGACGCGACATCACGATCACACTCACCGCCACGAACTACGAATGGAACTGGGGAGATGGCACCCCCAACCTGGTCACCACCTCCACAGGATCAGTCTGGTCCGAGGGCATGGATTTGAACACCGACCCGAACCTGATCCGCCACTACTACACACCACCCCAAGGCTGGCGCTCCATGTTGGACGGCCCCTACCCCCACGAAGACCGGGACATCACCCTGACCACCACGTGGAGTGGAACCGCCACCAACCCCTTCACCGGGGACACACAAACCATCAACGGCCTCGTCACCACCACAGAAACAACCGGCAAATTCCCCCTGTCCCACCTGGTCATCAACAACACCGACACCTGGGAAGAAAAACAAGGCCACTAGCAGGGCAATCGAGAGAAAAAAGAACCATGAACGCCCCACAGTTACACCAACGTAAAACACGCCCTTGGATCATCGCGATCATCGCCGTCGTCACAGTGATAGCGGCATC
>NZ_JAPWCL010000048.1:0-710 GCF_041433955.1 Pauljensenia sp. 20925_1_25
GTAGCGGTGATGCTGTTCGGAGGCTGATCATGGGGTGTCGTCGGATGCTGAGTGTTGAGGATCGCGCGGCGATCATGGCGGGGTTGGAGGCGGGCTTGTCCCAGACGCGTATCGCCCACTTGATTGGGCGTAGCCCCTCGGTGGTGTGCCGTGAAATCGCCCGCCATCGGGGTCCTGGCGGCGTGTACCAGGCCGAGGATGCCGGGAGAGCAGCGCAGGTGGCCAGGCGCCGCCCTAAGAAGCGGCTCCTGGACCGCGATGAGATTCTCCGCCGCCGCGTGATCTTTGATTTGTCGCAGGGGCGCACGCCCCGCCAGATCAGCGGACGCCTGAGCGTGGAGGCATGTGGCACAGTGGCTCCTATGGATAATTCTCCCCACGCCCAGGGCCGCACGATCAGCCACGAGGCGATCTACACGTGGATCTACGCCCACCCCAAGAAGACGCTGATCGAGCACGGCGTATGCCTGCCCTCCAGGCGGTGGATGCGCAAGAAACCCCCTGCAGGCGGGCGCACACCACCCATTGTCGGCATGCGATTAATTGACGAACGCCCCGACATTGCTGACCGGATGATCCCTGGCAACTGGGAGGGGGACCTCATCATCGGCAAAGATGGGGCCAGTGCGTGCGCAACCCTGGTCGAGCGCACCACCCGCTACCTGATCATCGTGGCCCTGCCACTGGGACGCAGGGCCGACCAGGTCTGT